>JAEWIJ010000033.1 GCA_023387235.1 Pseudomonadota bacterium | reverse complement strand
CCCCCCCCCCCCCCGGCCCGCGCGGGCGCGCCTTCGGCGCTGGGGGAGGGGGATTCGCGTCGTGATGAACTCAACGCCCTGCGCCGAACGAGGCATCGAGCGTCTCGAACAGACGCACGAGCAGCTTCGTGCGCGGCACGAGGTGTGACACGAGCAGGTATTCCTGGTGCGTGTGCGGGCCGTCGCCGAGTACGCCGAGGCCGTCGAGCGTCGGCACGCCGAGCGCGCCGGTGAAATTGCCGTCGCTGCCGCCGCCAGCCACGCGCTCGCCCATCACCTCGAATCCGATCTCGCGCGCAAGTGCAGCCGTATGGTCGTAGAGCTTCTGGATGGCGGGCGATTTCACGAACGAGGGACGATAGAGGCCCGGCGTCACCTCGAGCTTTACGTCCGGATCGTAGCTCTTCAGCGCGAGCAGTTTCGCCCGCACCTCGGCTTCGTGTTCCGGCAGTGGCACGAGGCAGTAGACGATCGCCTCGGCATGGAGCGGCACCATGTTCTCGTGCGTGCCGCCGCTCACGATGCCGACATTGAGCGTGACGTTGCGCACGTAGTCCGTCATGGCCTCGATATCGAGGATCTGCCGCGCCATCTCGCGGATCGCACTGCGGCCCTTGGCGTGATAGGCGCCCGCGTGCGCTGGCACGCCGGTCGTCTTGAGGTGATAGCGCGCAATGCCGTGCCGCGCGATCGTGATGCGCCCGAAATCGCCGGACGGCTCGACGACGAGGACGACCGCGTGCTTCTTCGCTTCTGCCTCGATGTGCGGACGCGAGAACGGACTGCCGATCTCCTCGTCGGGGATCATCAAGACGGTGACGGGAAGAAGCGGGCGCCGCCCGGTCGCGTGCAGGTGCGCGAGCGCCGAGAAGGCGATCGCGTTGCCGCCCTTCATGTCGTAGATGCCGGGGCCGTACGCACGGTCGCCCTCGACGCGCATGGGGAGCGGGCCCGCGAGCGTGCCGACGGGATGGACTGTGTCCATGTGCCCGAGCAGGAGGATGCCCGGACCATTCGCCGAGCCGGGCACGCGGCCGATCAGAATGTCGCCGATGCCGTTCGCGCCGGGAATGCGCTCGATGCTGGCACCGATCGCGCGCAGCAGCTTCTCCGCGTGATCGGAGACGCGATTGACGGCTTCCGCGTCCTGCGTCGGGCTCTCGATCTCGACCCAGGCATTGACGGCGGCGAGCAAGGCTTTGGGCGTGAGATCGCGCATGGACTGAAGGGCCTTCGGCTGGATGTCACACGCCTCTTCGAAGAGGATCGTAAGGCGGATCGCTGACGCCGGCGGCTTCGCGCTCGGCCGCCTTTTCCGCAGCACGGCCGCGATCGACCTCACGCGCGAGCGCGAATAGCGCCTCTTTCATACCCTGGCCCGAGACGGCCGAGATTTGGAGCGGCTTCTTGCGTGCCGCGCGCTGAAGCTCGGCGGCCTTCTCGGCAATGACGTCCTCGGTGAGCGCATCGCATTTCGTCAGCGCGACGAGTTCCTTCTTGCGCGCGAGGCCGCCGCCGTAGGCTTTCAGCTCGGCGCGCACGGTCTTGTAGGCGGCCGCGACATCCTCCTGCGTGGCATCGACGAGATGGAGCAAGGCGCGGCAGCGCTCGACATGACCGAGGAAGCGCGTGCCGAGGCCGGCGCCTTCGTGCGCCCCCTCGATGAGGCCCGGTATGTCGGCCAGCACGAAATCCACTTCGCCCGCACGGACGACGCCGAGGTTCGGATGCAGCGTCGTGAAGGGATAGTCGGCGATCTTCGGCTTGGCGCGCGAGACGGCGGCGAGGAAGGTCGACTTTCCCGCGTTCGGCAATCCGACGAGGCCGGCATCGGCGATGAGCTTCAGGCGCAGCCAGAGGGTCAGTTCCTCGCCGGGCTGACCTGGGTTGGCGTGGCGCGGAGACTGGTTGGTGGATGACTTGAAGTATGCATTGCCGAAGCCGCCGTTACCGCCACGCGCGATGAGGGCGCGCTGGCCGGGCTCGGTCATGTCGGCGATGAGCGTCTCGTTGTCCTCGGCGAGGATCTCGGTGCCCGGCGGTACCTTGATGATGCAGTCGTCGCCGCTCGGGCCGGTGCGGTTGCGGCCCATGCCGGGAATGCCGTTCTTGGCCTTGAAGTGCTGCTGGTAGCGGAAGTCGATCAGCGTATTCAGGTTCTCGACGCACTCCGCCCACACGTCGCCGCCCTTGCCGCCATCGCCGCCCTCGGGGCCGCCGTACTCGATGAACTTCTCGCGCCGGAAGCTGACGCAGCCCGCGCCGCCGTTGCCGGAGCTGACATAGATCTTGGCCTGGTCGAGGAACTTCATGAGACGGGCTTTCGGGAATGGGGCTGGCGCAGCCTGCGGCTGTGGTATCGCTAGTCAGGCACAATGTCGATGGCGCGCAGTCTGTGGTTTATGTAGGCTGCAGGCCACCAATCTCCAAGTTCTCGCGTGGTTACACCCATCTCCCATTAGCCATTTTGCACGGACACAGGTGCGGTGAGCACGTTCGGTGGGCTCATAGGTTGGTCCGATGCGCTTGTCGCGGCCGCTATCGCCCTCCTGTCGGGCATCGTGCACGGCTATTCGGGCTTCGGTGGCAACCTGTTGATGGTGCCGCTGCTGAGCTTCCTTTTTGCGCCAGCTCACGCGATCGCGGTCGCTATGGTTATCGCCGCCGTCGGACAAGCCTCGGTCGTGCGGCAGGCAATCCCTCTCGCCGACCGGCAGGAGTGCGCGCCCTTTCTGCTCGGCCTTCTGCTCGGGTTGCCCGCCGGCACGTACTTTCTCGCCGTGAGCGATCCGTCTCTCATCCGACGCGCGGTCGGTGCGAGCACGCTTGCCGCCGCGGCCGTCCTCGCGACGGGTTGGGTTTATCGAGGCCGCCGCACGGCCTACGTGAGCACGGCCTTCGGCGCCTTGAGCGGCATCATCGGTGGCGCGGCAGGACAGGGCGGGCCGCCTGCCGTGGCCTACTTCATTGCAGCGCCCGTGGAGGCTGCGATCCAGCGCGCCAATATCATTGCCGCCGTGTCAGGGCTCATTCTTCTCGGGCTCCTGTTCCTCGCCATTGCCGGCATTGTCACCCCGACGATCCTGGTGCTCGGTGCGCTGCTGAGCCTGCCGTACTTGGCCGGCTTGTGGGCGGGGAGCCGGCTGTTCAAAGTCCTGCCGCGGCAGAACTACCGGCGCGCCGCACTGCTGCTGCTCGTTGCGGCGGGACTGATGGCGCTGCTGAAGTAGTCCGGCGCGCAGACCAGCATTCCCTCCAGCGGCTGGACCTTCCGACGCTCCCATGGCAATGACAGCCGCCGAACACGCTCCAGGGAGAAAGAAACGCCATGGCCCCCAACACCGGCAAGAAGCCGAACGCCTACAAGATCGCCGTCATTCCCGGCGACGGCATCGGCAACGAGGTCGTGCCGGAAGGCATCAAGGTGCTCGAGGCCGTGGCGCGCAAGTTCGACATCGCCTTCGAATGGGACAATTTCGACTGGTCCTGCGAGGTCTTCAAGAAAACCGGCAAAATGATGCCGGACGACGGCCTCGATCAGATCCGCAACCATGACGCCATCTATCTCGGCGCGGTCGGCTTTCCGGGCGTGCCCGATCACGTCTCGCTCTGGGGCCTGCTGATCCCCATTCGCCGCGAATTCCAGCAGTACATCAATCTGCGTCCCGTGCGTCTGTTCGAGGGCCTGAAGTGTCCGCTCGCGGACAGGAAGCCCGGCGATATCGACTACTTCATCGTGCGCGAGAACAACGAGGGCGAATATTCCTCGGTCGGCGGGCGCATGTACGAAGGCAGCGACTACGAGATGGCCGTGCAGCAGGCGATCTTCACCAAGCGCGGCTGCGATCGCGTCATGCGCTATGCCTTCGACCTTGCCGCGACGCGCTCACGCAATCACGTCACGAGCGCCACGAAGTCCAACGGCATCTCGATCTCGATGCCGTACTGGGACGAGCGCTTCGCCGCGATCTCGAAGGAGTACCCGAACGCCAAGACCGACCAGTACCATATCGACATTCTGACCGCGCATCTCGTGCGCAACCCGCACTGGTTTGACGTCATCGTCGGCTCGAACCTGTTCGGCGATATCCTCTCGGACCTTGGGCCTGCCACGACCGGCACCATCGCCATCGCGCCCGGCGGCAACATCAATCCCGAGAAGGAATTCCCCTCCATGTTCGAGCCCGTGCATGGCTCGGCGCCCGACATCGCGGGGCAGGGCATTTCGAACCCGATCGGGCAGATCTGGTCGGGCGCCATGATGCTCGAGCACCTCGGCCACAAGGATGCGGCCGATGCCATCGTCGGGGCCATCGAAAAGCTGCTCAAGGATACGGACGTACGCACGCGCGATATGGGCGGCAAGGCCATGTGCACAGAGCTCGCCGACGCCATCGTCGAGCTGATCAAGTAGGGCGCGCTCGGCTCGTCTTAACCTAGTTCCCGCATTAACCCAGCTTTGATTGGCGAAGCGGGACGCGGAGGCTTTTATTCACGTGCAGCCTCCCCATGTGAGATCAGTGGTCGCTCATTGCGCGTGAGGAGTATGCCTTGCTCGATCCTCTTGACGCTCAGAAAGTATGCGAGGCGGATGTTCCGACTGCCGCCAATGGCGTGAAACAGCACGCTCTGGAGGCTGGAGGCCAAGCCGTCGAAGAGATTGGCACTGAGGTGGCCGCACACGTGCTCGAGAGCGTGTTCGTCACGGCACCGAAGAAGGTAGCCGAGACAGCCGTGTGCGCCATAGTGGATGGGCTCGGCTCTATTTGAGAGGGCGTGCCCACCTAAGGCACGCTCGCCGTGCGATCCACCGACAATTTACCACCGTCGATTGCGGCGGTTGCCTTTCCCGGAAACAATGGCGCTCATGTGGCGTTCAACCCGTGTGCGCTCGTTTCCGGAGGCCATCATGGCAGTTCGCAGTTCCGCACATCCGCGCGGCCGGCTCGCTGGGCTTCTTGCCGTGCCATTTCTTCTGCTGACGCTGGCAAGCGCTGCCTCGACATCGGCGGATGCTCAGGTCGTGGGCACCGATCCGCGCAACCGGCATTGCCAGACGCTGCTGACGTGCAACTTCGCGCGCGGCGGCGCCTATCGCGGCTGTCTCTCGTCCTATACGTGCCGCGTCTGCCGACCGCAGCCGGTACGCTGCACGCAGTCGGACCTCGCGAGCGGCCGCACGCGCTGCACCGAGCTCGTCTGCACCTGGGGCGGCTGACGGGCCGCGTGCGGCTAAATTTGGTCGGCTGACGGCCTCAATATCGTCGAGCTCGCGCGCGAGGAAGCCCGCCGGTCTTCGGAGGGCACTGTATGAAGCGCGCACTGCTGGTCTTCGTCATTCTCGTCGGCGCGATCTACTTCTGGAATGCCTCGTGGCTCGCGCGCGCGCCTTCAGCGGCCGAGCTGCGCTTCGTTGCGCATCGCGGCGTGCACCAGACCTTTCATCGCGAAGGCCTCACCAGCGAGACGTGCACTGCTGCGCGCATCCATTCACCGACGCACGCGCTCATCGAGAACACGCTCCCTGCCATGCGCGCCGCGTTCGCAGCCGGCGCCGAGATCGTCGAACTCGACGTGCATCCGACGACCGACGGCAAGCTCGCCGTCTTCCATGACTGGACGCTCGATTGTCGCACGGAAGGCGAGGGGCGCACGCGTGATCACGACATGGCCTATCTCAAGACGCTGGACGTGGGCTATGGCTACACCGCCGACGGCGGCAAGACGTTTCCGCTGCGCGGCAAGGGCGTCGGCATGATGCCGACGCTCGATGAAGTGCTCGCGGCATTTCCCGACGGAAAGTTCCTGGTCAACTTCAAGTCCAACGAGGTGCGTGAGGGCGACATGCTCGCCGCGCTGCTCAGCGAGAACCCTCAGTGGCGCAAGGCCGTGTGGGGCGCCTATGGCGGCAATCCGCCGACGCTCGCCGCGAAGGCACGGCTGCCGGAGCTCAACATCTGGACGCGCGTCGGCCTCAAGAGCTGCGTCATGCAGTACATCGCGCTCGGCTGGACGGGTTACGTGCCGACCGCCTGCCGCACGACGCAGGTCATGGTGCCGATCAATATCGCGCCCTGGCTCTGGGGCTGGCCGAACCGCTTCCAGCAGCGCATGGCGGCTGCCGGCATCCAGATCATCCTGCTCGGGGCCTATGGGGCCGGCGATCCGGGGACGACGGGTATCGATGATGCGGCGACGCTCGCCAAGGTGCCACGGGGTTTCGGCGGCCTCGTCTGGACGAACCGCATCGAAAGTGTCGGCCGCGTGAGACGGGCAACATCCGCGGCTGCGAAGCACCTCTTCCCGGCAGCCCGCGGCAATAAATTCAGCCCTTACAGCCCCGGATAGTTCGGGCCGCCGCCACCCTCGGGCACGACCCAGTTGATGTTCTGCGCCGGGTCCTTGATGTCGCACGTCTTGCAGTGCACGCAGTTCTGCGCGTTGATCTGGAAACGCGGCTTGCCGTCCTCGCCTTCCACGACCTCGTAGACGCCCGCCGGGCAGTAGCGCTGCGCCGGCTCGGCATATTCCGGCAGATTGTACGCGATCGGGATCGACGGGTCCTTGAGCGTCAGATGGACGGGCTGGTCCTCCTCGTGATTGGTCGCGGAGAAGGAGACGCTCGTCAGGCGGTCGAACGTCAGCACGCCGTCCGGGCGCGGGTATTCGATCTTCTTCGATTGCGAGGCGCGCTTGAGCGTCGCGTAGTCGGCCTTGCCGTGCTTCAGCGTGTAGCCGAGGCCGACGCCCGGGATGATCGTGTTGAGCCACATGTCGGCGCCGGAGAGGAACGTGCCGATCCGCGTGCCGAAGCGCGAGAGCAGCGGCTTCGCATTGCGCACGGGCCTGAGGTCCCGCGCAATGGGGCCGGTGCGCACGGCGGTCTCGTAGGTGTCGAGCTGGTCGTGCTGGCGTCCGGCGACGATCGCATCGAAGGCGGCCTCGGCTGCGTGAATGCCGGAGAGGATCGCATTGTGCGAGCCCTTGATGCGCGGCACGTTCACGAAGCCCGCCGAGCAGCCGACGAGCACGCCGCCGGGAAAGGTGAGCTTCGGGATGGCCTGCCAGCCGCCCTCGGTGATGGCGCGCGCGCCATAGGCAATGCGCTTGCCGCCCGCGAACGTGTCGCGGATGGCCGGGTGCGTCTTGAAGCGCTGGAACTCCTCGAAGGGCGCGAGGTAGGGGTTCTGGTAGTTCAGATGCACGACGAAGCCGACGGCGACGAGGTTCTCGCCGTAGTGATAGAGGAACGAGCCGCCGCCCGTCGCATCGTCGAGCGGCCAGCCGAGCGTGTGCTGGACGAGGCCCGGCCTGTGCTTTTCCGGCGTGACCTCCCAGAGCTCCTTGAGGCCGATGCCGTATTTCTGCGGGCCGCTGTCGCCGTCGAGGGCAAAGCGGGTGATGAGCTGTTTCGCCAGTGAGCCGCGCGCGCCTTCGGCGATGATCGTGTACTTGCCGCGAAGCTCCATGCCGCGCGTGAAATTGTCCGTGGGCTTGCCGTCGCGGCCGATGCCCATGTCGCCCGTGGCGACGCCGACGACGCGGTTGTCTTCGTCGTAGAGCACTTCCGAGGCGGCAAAGCCCGGATAGACCTCGACGCCGAGCTCGGCGGCCTGCTCGCCGAGCCAGCGGCAGAGATTGCCGAGGCTGCCGATGTAATTGCCGTGATTGTTCATCAGCGGCGGCATGGCGAGGTTCGGAAGCGGCAGCTCGCCGGCCGGCCCGAGATAGATGAAGCGGTCCTCGGTCACCTGGGTGTCGAGCGGCGCGCCCTTCTCCTTCCAGTCCGGGATGAGCGTGTTGAGACCGATGGGATCGATGACGGCGCCGGAAAGGATGTGCGCGCCGACCTCCGAGCCCTTTTCGAGAACGACGACGGATACTTCCTGTCCGCGCTCGGCGGCGAGCTGGCGGAGGCGGATGGCCGTCGCGAGGCCGGCCGGGCCAGCGCCCACGACCACCACGTCGAATTCCATGCCTTCACGCGGTGGCAGCTCGCCCTGCTCGTCGCTCATCGTGTGCTGTCCTTCGACCCATTCCAAGTTCCGCCCGCTGTTCGATAGGTCGGGGGCGCGATCATGGTCAAGCACCAAGCTGCGGCTGCAGGGCCGTGCGCGCCGAGCGGGATGCCAACGCGGGGATCAGACGCTATGGTGCCGCCATGATCGATGAGCAGGATCGAGCCGGCGCGGCGACCCTTCTCGCATGGTGGCGGGAAATGGGGGTCGACGGCGCGCTCGACGAGACCGGGAGCGATTGGCTCGCACGCCATGAGGCCGTGCCGGGGCAGAGCTTCGCATTGCAACGGTCCGAGCAGCCGGCCGAAACGGGCTCTCCGGCGCTGTCGTCGGCGCCATCGCCATCGCCATCGCCATCGCCATCGCCGTCGCGGCAAGCGCCGCGCCCTGGTCCGGCGCCCGAGCCGGCACGCCGCTTCCCGACGGCGCCGCCGGATGCGGCAACGGTTTCCGCGCGCGAGGCGGCGCGCGGCGCGAAGACGCTCGATGCGCTGCGCAGCGTGCTCGACACGTTCGACGGCTGCGCGCTCAGGGCGACGGCGAAATCGCTCTGTTTTTATCGTGGCCGGGCCGATGCGCGGCTGATGATCGTCGGCGAAGCGCCGGGGCGCGAAGAGGATCTGGCGGGCAAGCCCTTCGTCGGCCGGGCCGGCCAGCTCCTCGACAAGATGCTCGCCGCGATCGGCCTCGGCGAGGATGACGTGCACATCACGAATGTCGTCTACTGGCGTCCGCCGGGTAACCGCACGCCGACGCCGCAGGAGGTGCAGATCTGCCGGCCCTTTCTGGAGCGCCAGATAGAGCTTGTCGCGCCGGACGTGCTGATGACCCTCGGCGGTCCTGCCGCAACGGCCCTGCTCGGCATCGAGGGCGGCATCATGCGCACGCGCGGCCGCTGGCGCGAGATCGAGGTGGCAGGACGCAAGGTGCCGGCCATGCCGACGCTGCACCCGGCCTACCTCCTGCGCACACCCATAGCCAAGCGGCTCGCCTGGCGCGATCTGCTGGCCATCCAGGATCGACTGTTCGCCGCCGGGGGAAAACCGACATCATGAGAAGCATCAAGGACGCGCTCGACCACCGCTATGGCGATTTCGCCCATGCCGTGAGCCCTGAACTGGAGGCTTCCGACTTCCTGCGGGGCTTGGCCTCGCGCGGCGTCTGCCGGCGCTTTCGCGACGAGCCGGTGCCGGCCGCGCTCATCGACACGCTCGCCGCCCTGGCCCTCGCCGCGCCCTCGAAGAGCGATCTCCAGCAGCGCGATATCCTGGTCATCGAGGACAAGGCCATCCGCGCGCGCATCAACACGCTGCTCGCCGATCAGGACTGGATACCGAAGGCGCCGCACTTTCTGGTCTTTCTCGGCAACAACCGGCGCCAGCGGCAGGTGCACGACTGGACCGGCATCCCCTTCGCCAACGACCACCTCGATGCCTTCTTCAATGCCGCCGTCGATGCCGGCATCGCGCTTTCGGCTTTCGTGCTCGCCGCCGAGGCGGCCGGGATCGGCTGTTGCCCGGTGAGTGTCATACGCAACCATGCGCAGGAAGTGAGCGAGCTGCTCGGTCTCCCGGATCATGTGTTCCCGGTGGCAGGCCTCGGTTTTGGCTGGCCGCAGGGCCCATCGTACATCAGCTTGCGCCTGCCACTCGCGGCGACGCTGCATCGCGACCGCTACCAGGAAAGCACCCGCGAAAGCGTCGCAGGCTATGACCGGCGCCGCAACGACGTCTTTCCTTACCGTCAGCAGCGCAATGTCGCCCGCTTCGGCACGAGCGATTCTTATGGCTGGTCAGAGGATAAGGCGCGCCAGTACGGCGAGCCCGAGCGGGCCGATTTCGGCCGCTTCGTTAATGCACGGGGCTTCAACTTGAAATGAAGTCGCCGGAGTAACTTAAACGCCATTAAATCTATTCGTACTAATCTCATTAGTGCGCTGGCGAGGTCGGGGTCGACGTCGCCGGGCGCACTCGTGGAGGGGATTGTGCGTATCAAGTTCGCATACCTGCGGCCAACGCCGGTGCTGCATTGCCGCGCCATGGGGCCGTACGACCAGTCCGTCAAGCAGGCCTGGGGTACGCTGCTCGGCTGGCTCGATGCGCACGACCTGCGCAAGCTCGGCCCGCGGGCGTTCGGCGTCATCCACGATTGCTCGCGGTCGACCGATGCTTCGGCGCTGCGCTACGATGCTTGCGTCGAGCTCGTGCCGGGTCTCAGGGCCGAACCCGACCTCGGCATCGTGCGCAGGATGACGCCCGGCGGCGCCTATGCCCAGGGCTTCCTCGAGGGCTGCTACGGCCAGATCAGCGACGGCTTCCGCTATATCTGTTCCCAGTGGGCGGAGGCGGAGAAGCTGCGCATCGATACGTCCCGGCCCTTCATGGAAATCTATCTCAATGATCCGGCGAAGACGCCCAAGGCCCAGTGGTTGACGCAGCTCTGCGTCCCGATCCGCACCGAGCCCGATCCGCGCAAGCTGCTCCACATCCGTGACGAGGACCTCCATCTCGACGATGGCTGAGACGGTCGCGGATGGCGCACACGGCGGTCGATGGCGTGATCGTCGTGCGTGTGCGTAAAACGAATCGTGATTTGCCAGCCCTATTGCCCCATGCATCGATATCCCGATGTGGGCATTTCGCATTTGCATCGTCGCCTTGCTCGCAGCGGTATTGGCCGTTGGCAGGGCGGCGCCATCGCGCGCCGATCAGCCCGTTGATCTCGAGCTCGTTCTCGCGGTCGATGTCTCGTGGTCCATGGACCTCGACGAGCAGCAACTCCAGCGCGAAGGCTACATCAGCGCATTGCGCGATCCCGAGGTCTGGAAGGCCATCGCCAGCGGCGGCACGGGCAGCATCGCCCTCATGTACATCGAGTGGGCGGGCCAGCTCATCCAGCAGATCGTCATGCCGTGGGCGCTGATCGACAGCCCGGAGGCACTCGAGAGGTTTGCCTCGCAGCTCGAGAAGATGCCAATCTCGCGCGAGCGCATGACGTCGCTGTCCGGCGCCATAGATTTCTCGGCGAGCCAGTTCGGGACGCAAGGCTTCAAAGGCAAGCGGCGCGTCATCGATGTTTCCGGCGACGGTCCCAACAACTCCGGCGGTCCCGTGGAAGCCGCTCGCGACCGCGCGGTCAACAACGGCATCGTCATCAATGGCCTGCCGATCATCATCAAGCCGAACCAGCGTTCGGGCTTCTTCGATATCAACAACCTCGACAAGTACTACACCGATTGCGTGATCGGCGGCTTCGGCAGCTTCGTCATTCCCGTGCGCGGACGGGCCGAGTTCGCGCCGGCCATTCGCCGCAAACTCATCCTGGAGATCGCCGGCCTTTCGCCGGAGGAAATGTACGCGCCGCGCTTCATGCGCACGCAGATGTCGGTGCCCGAGGAGCGCAGCGACTGCCTGATCGGCGAGAAGCTCTGGCGCATGTATATCGACGGCCGCTTCCGCGAGTAGCGAGCAAGCCCTGAAATCAAAAGCCCCGCGCAGGTGATGCGCGGGGCTTCGTTGTGTTCGAAGGGACTGGTGCGGATCAGATCGATGCGTTGATCCAATCCTCGAGCTTGCGCTTCTGGACGAGCGCGCCGACCTGCTGCGCCGCCACCTTGCCGTCCTTGAAAACGAGCAGCGTGGGCATGGCCTGAATGCGGTAGCGCTGTGTGATCTGCGGATTCTGGTCGACGTCGATCTTCACGACCTTGACCTTGCCTGCCATCTCCTGAGCGACCTGATCCAGCGCCGGCGCCATGGCTTTGCAGGGTCCACACCACTCCGCGAAGAAGTCCACCACAACCGGCTCGGACGACTTGATGACCTCGGCTTCAAAGTTTGCGTCGGTAACGAACGCAGTCATTTCGGGGTCTCCTCGAGGATTGACCCCGTGCTGGTCTGCACGGGAGGGGGATACGACGGAATCGTCGCGTTGGCAGTTAGGTAGGCATTGCACCATCGTGCGTCAAGTTGGCCTCAATTCGGCGTGAACAGCTCCCTTTTTGCTGCTTCCAATGTAGATGCGGGAAGCTCCATAAGTCGCGGTCCTTCTGTCCACAGCAAGGCCGCCCGCACGCGTGCAACTGCGAAGGCACGCTCCACGGCCATGCAATAGGCAGCGAGCTGATGAACATAAGCGCGTGGGACGTCTGCGAGATCGCGCGGCGGTGGGCGGTTCGTCTTGTAGTCGACGATGAGAATCTCGCTTTCGAGCTCGACGAGACGGTCGATCTGTCCGGCAATGCGCAGCGTCGGCCCCGCATTCGGCGACGGGATCTCGGCAACGATGGCAACCTCGGCGCGTGAGCGCGGGCCGAAGACGGGCGCGAAGGCGGGATCGGTCAGCACAGCGAGCGTCTCGCGCACGATGCTTGCGCGCACACGCGCGGGAAGGGCGCGCCCACGGACATCGAGGAACGTTTCCGCTGCGAGCTTGCGACCTTCGAGCGGGCATGTCGGCAGGTACTGAAGCAGCGCGTGCGTGAGCGTGCCGCGCAGGAAGCGGTTCTCGCCGCCGATGGACGCGCCGGAGCCTGGCGCACGCGCCGGACGGACGTCGGCTGGCGTTGTCGGTGGCTCGTGCGGCTCGCCCTCGGCGTCGATGTCGAGGGGCGCAAGGCGCGAAGGAGCGATCGGCACCGCGAGCGCCGGCTCGCGTGGCGCCCGGCGATGCGCCCACTCGGGCAATGGCGCGGGCGCTGCATCATGGGCGGGATCGCTCTTGCGCGCCTTGGGTGGCACACGCTGTGGCTCCGCGAGCCGGCGAACCGGCAGTCCTTTCGCATCCTCAATCTCGACGAGGCGATCGGTGAGGCCTGTCGTGATCAGCTCGTACCAGCAGCCGGGCGGCCGCGCGTTCTTGCCGTCATAGCCGCAGATATAGAGGCGATCGCGCGCGCGCGTCAGCGCCACGTAAAGGAGGCGGTTACGTTCTTCGGTCTCCTCACTCATTTCGCGTGTGCGCGCCGCCGCGATGGCGTCGACGCGTGCCGTGCCTTTGGGCGCCCAGACGACGGGGCGCGCGCCACGCTCTGCGCTGATGGCGTCGCCGATCTCGATGAGTCCGCCGCGCATGCCGCCCGACTGCGTGCTGCACGTATCCGGCAGGAAGACGACCGGCGCTTCGAGACCCTTGGCGCCGTGTACGGTCATGACGCGCACCTGATTGCCGCCATGCTCGAGATCGCGCTTGATCTCGCGGCGGCCCGTTCGGAGCACGTCGAGAAAGCCCTGCATGGAGGGTGGCTCCGCTTCGTCATAGCGCAGCGCGAGGCTCATGAACTCGTCGATGGCGTCGGCCGCCTCTGGCCCGAGCCGCGCAATGAGCTTGGCGCGGCCGCCGGCCGGGCCGTCGAGCAGCTCGGCATAGAACTCGAAGGGTGGGCGGAAGTCGGCGCTGCGCCGCCACTGCTTCACGATCGCCGCCGCTTCCGCGAGCCGCGCGTCGCCCGCATCGGCCGCCGCGAGCATCGCACTCCAGAGGGCGCCCTTTCGGCTCGGTGCAAAACGCAGCAGATCGTCGTCATCGAGGCCGATGAGCGGGCTTTTCAAAACCGAGGCGAGCGCGAGATCGTCCTCCGGAAGGAGCACGACATCGCCGACGGCCATGAGATCCTGGATCGCGATCTGCTGTTCGAGCGCCATGCGATCGGCACCGGAAACCGGAATGTTGCGCTGCTTCAGCGCTGCGATCAGAGCCGGTGCCAGCGCACCGCGGCGGCGGACCAGAATGAGGATGTCGCCGGCCTCGATCGGCCGGTCCTCGCTTTCGAGCCGTTCGCCCGTCGCGATCCAATGGGCGATCTGGTCGGCGATGCGGGCGGCGAGACGCGATGCGGGCGAGGCGGCGACGCGCTCGTCGAGCGGCTTGTAGGCATCGGCTTCCTCCACCGCCGCCGGCGCTTCGGACTCCCAGATCTCGACGATGCCGGCATGGCCCTGGCGGTGCGGCTGATGACGGATCGCGCCGCCGCCGAATGTCACGCCCGGCGTGCGCTGCGGGTCGGCGAAGACGGCATCGACGGCCCCGAGGACGGGCGCGGTCGAGCGGAAGGAAAGCGTGAGCGGCACGGCGTGCCAGCGCTGATCGGCGGCGCGAGCGTGGGCGGCGAAGTGCGTGCCGATCTCCGCGAGCTTGTGCGGCGCCGCGCCCTGGAAACCGTAGATGGACTGCTTTTCGTCGCCGACGGCGAAGACCGTGCGCGGGCCGTCGCCGTGTCCGGCATTGTCATTGAAGAATTCCTCCGCGAGACCGGCAACGACGCGCCACTGCACGGGGCTCGTGTCCTGCGCCTCGTCGACGAGAATGTGGCTGAGGCCGCCGTCGAGCTTGTAGTGCACCCATTGCGGCACGCCGCCGACGCCGCCCGTCAGAAGCACGGCGGCCTTCATGATGAGATCGTCGTAGTCGAGCGCGGCGCGCCGCGCCTTGAGCGCGGCGTAGGTATTGCGCACGTCGTCGGCGAGATGCAGGAGCGCGAGCGAGGCGTCGAGGGCTTCGAGCGCGCGGCGCTGCCCGTCGAGAATGACGAAACGCTCCTGCGCAGCCTCGAGCTGGTCCTTGAGGCCTGGGTTGCCGTTGGCCGTCGGGTTGGTGACGAGGCGTGCTCTCTTCTCGCCTTTCTCGGTGAGAAAGAACTGGGCAAGCGCCTCGGCCATCTCCTTTGCATTGGGCGCCGTCTCGACCGCGCGCAGGCGATTGGCGCCGTCCTGATCGGCGGAGGAGCCGCCGCTCAGAGCCGTGATCACGCGATCACGCGCATCCGCCGGCAGCAGAGTCGCGATCGCGGCGAGCACATCGTCGAGCGAAAGCCCTTTGCGGATGCCGAGCGCCGCACGATAGCGCGCTTCGGCCGCGTCGAACGACGCGACGCCAGCGACGATGTTGGGGCGCACGGCATCGAGCCAGTCGCGCTTCGCGATCATGGCGCCGAGGAGCTGATCGAAGCGCTCGTCGGCGGCATAGGCGACGACCGTCGTCAGCGCCCTGTGCAGCGGTGCACCGCGCAGCTCGGCCGCCGTCGCGAGCGTTGCGTCCGTCGCTTCGCGCATGAGCGCCTGCGCGTGCGCCTCGTCGAGCACGGTGAAACCCGGCGGTACGTCTGCCTCGAGCGGGAAGCGCTGCAGCAGGCGCTCGCAGAAGGCGTGAATGGTCTGCACCTTGAGCCCGCCGGGCGTCTCGATCGCGAGCGCGAAGAGTTGGCGCGCACGCATGAGCTGATCGTCCTGCGGCGCGGTGTCGAGCAGATCGTTCAAAGCCTTGTGTAGTACCTGATCGCCGGCGCTCGCCCATTCGGCGAGACGCTTGAAAACGCGCGTCGACATCTCCGTCGCCGCGGCCTTGGTGAAGGTGAGGCAGAGAATGCGCTCGGGCTTCGTTCCGGCGAGGAGGAGGCGCAGCACGCGCGAGGTCAGCACATGCGTCTTGCCGGTGCCCGCATTGGCGCTGACCCAGGCCGAGGCCGCGGGATCGGCGGCGCTGCTCTGGGCCACGGTCGTGTCGCGCAGCAGTTTTTCGAGGCTCGCGTTGTTCATTCGACGGCCTCCTCGTCCTCGCTGGCGTTGCTGCCGCTCCATTCGGCAACGCGTGCGAGATGCGTGAAGGCATCGTAGCGGTAGTCGAAGCGCGCGCGGCGCACGGCGCGATAGGGGCGCGTCTCGTCGTCGAAGTCGGCGACGAGCGTGCCGAGGCGCTCGATGCAGGCATCCGCGAGCGCGTGAACATCGCCGTTCTTGATGACCTGCTCCTTGGCGGCAGGTGTCCCGCCCGTCGCGCGGATGTAGCGAAGCGCGGCGATCGTCTCCGTCTCGATGCCGGCAAAACCCTTGGCGCGGGCGATGGCCGCTTCGAGCGGGAGCTGCGGTGCCGTCCCGCGTGCAACATCGGCATTGGTTGGCGGTGTGCCGGTCTTGTAGTCGGTGATGATGAGGCCGTGATCGCAAAGATCGATCCGGTCGGCGCGCGCGGTCAGCGTGAAGGGGCCGCCGGGCGCCTGCAGCACGCGCGCACCCGCGACTTCCGTCACGATGCGGCCGACCCCTCTGCGCCGCGCCGGCTCGCTTGCGGCGAACCAGTCCGCGAAGCGTGCGATGCGCGGCAGCCAGAAGGCGGCAACGCGCGGATGGGCGGCGTAGTCTTCCAGCACGGCCTCGGCGTCGCGCATCAGCTCGCGGGCGACGTCGTTCGGCAGTCTCTCCGGAAAGCGCCGCGTGAAGCGCGAGAGCGCCTCGTGAATGATGATACCCTTTTCGCGCGGGCCCGGGGCGGCGCCGAGCGGGTTCAGCGGCTCGAGCTTGAGAATATGGCGGGCGTAGAGGCCATAGGGATTGCGGATCCAGAGCTCGATATCGGAGGCACTGAGCTGACGCGGGCGCAGCGCGAGCGGCGGCATCGGTTCCGGCGCGCGGACGGGTTCCGCCGCGCCGATGCGCGCATCGCGCGCGCGCGCCCAGCCGAGCCACGGCTTCGTCGGCCGCAGCGCGTCGATGAGACCCATGCCGCCGAGCAGGGCGTCGATGCGCATGAGCCAGCGCGAGGGCACTGTCGGCGCACCATCGACGCGGCTTGCGCGCGTCAGCACGACCTCGCGTGCGCCGAGCAGGCCCGTAACGTCGAGCGCGGCACGGCCGATCGCCACTTCCGGCGAGGGGAGGCCGAGCCTCGCGCGCATGGGGCGATTGAGCCAGGCACCGGGATCGGCGGCCTTCGGCCACGTGCCTTCGTTGAGCGCGCCGAGGATCACGAGATCGGGCTGCTGTAGGCGCGCTTCGTAGGGCCCCCAGATCGCGAGGCGCGGATGCACGGCAACGCGCGGGCGCACGGTCACGTTGCCGGCGAGCGCGCGATAGAACTCGGCATAGTCGGCGACGGGAATGGGCGGCGCCGTCAGGCTGTCGTCGTCGAGTGCGGCCAGAAGCCGGTCCGCTTCCTCACCGTCCTCGTCACGCCACAGGCGCGCGGGCGAGGCTTCATCGCCACTCGCGGCGAGCGCATCGGCGGCGGCGCGATGGGCTTGCGCCAGCACGTGCAGCTCGACGGGCGCTTTTGCGGCATCGAGTGCGCCAAGCGGTGTCATGGCCGCGCGCAGCCGCCCGATGAGGTCCTGCGCGGCATTCCAATCGGCGTCCCAGAGCCGGCGTACGGCCCGCTCGCGCCGCGATCCATCGAGGGTCTCGCGCTTGGCGCGTTCGAGGCTCGCCTCGATGCCGTCGAGGCCCTCGCCGAAGTAGATCGTGCGCAGCGCCGCGAGCTCGAGAAAGCGCGCGGCACGGCGCGCGTCGCGTATGGGGAGACCGAGCCGGGTCAGCGGATGCTTGAGCAGCGCCATCACGGTCGCCGGCGCAAAGCGCGTGGCAATGACCTGCGCGATGAGATCGAGGAAGGCGCCGTGCGGCGTCTTGGCCAGCGGGCGGCCGGCGGAGTCGTCGACCGTAATGCCCCAGCTCTGGAGGCGGATGGCAACGCGGCGCGCGAGCAGGCGATCGGGCGAGACGAGCGCCGCCGTACGGCCGGGCGTTTCCAGTGCTTCGCGCATCATGAGCGCGATGACCTCGGCTTCGTCGGCCGAGTTCGGCGCGTCGATGCGGCTGATGCCGGCGAGTGCGCCGCGGAGTGCCTCCCGATCGGCGTTGGTGATGTAGTCCTTCCAGAGGCCGGTCGCGCCGGCGGGACGCATGACCTCGCTGAGAAAAGCGCCGCGCGTTGCGACATGTCGCGGGGCCGGTGCGCCTGCAACCTCACGGACGGCATCGCGCGGCACGTCGAGTTCCGCGAGAAGGCTGTAGAGATCGTGCTGCGGATGCTCCGGATGGTGCGCGAGCTGCTGCCAGCTCGCATCGTCGAGGGTGCGATCGAGGCCCGGAATGACGATGGCGCCCGCGGGAAAGTCGGCGACGGCGCGGATGAGATCGACGGTCGCAGGCACGGATCCGGTGACGCCGGCAACGATCACCGGCTCCGATGGCGGGCTCCGCGTGAGGCGCTCCGCTTCGGCATGAATGAGGCCGTTGCGGCGGTCGGCGGCCGAGAGCAGACCGCGTTCGGCAAGATGCGCGGGCCAGAAGCTGGTGACGATCTCGAGGAACTCGATGGTCTGCTGCCAGTGCTCGGAGAAGTCCTCGGGCACGAGATCGGCCAGGCCTTCGAGCGAGCAGCCCTCGGTCTCGACCATGTCCATGAGGCGTGCGAGATCGGCGGCGAGATGCGCCGCCTGTGCCGGCGTGGTAGCACCTGCGGCGGCGATAGGCCCCATGCCGCCATCGGCACCGCGCAGTTGCTTCGACCAGGCGAGCACGAGGCGCGTCAAGGCAAGCTGGCGTTCGAGCGGCGCCACCGCAGGCCCGAGCACGAACTCGGCTGCGAGCGGACCAGCGCCGCTCGTGAGGCTCGCGATGAGGCCCTGATCCTCATCGGTTTCGGCAATGGGCACGAGGCGCGGCAGGAGAAGCGCGCGACCCTCGGCGGCGCGGAGGAAGGCTTCCTGCAGCGCGCGGACGGCGCGATGCGTCGGCAGAAGGATCGTCATGCCCGCGAGCGCGAGTCGGTCGGGCGGCGCGCTGCCGGGCGCCGGCAGGTCCCCGCCGAGGATCGCGCGCGCGAGCGTGTCCAGGAACGGCCGGCCTGCGGTGATGCTCCACACGCGTGCGGGTGAGCCGGCCCTCGTATCTTTTGCCTCAGCGCTCATGCCGGCTGCGGATCCAGCCGTCGGCGGCTGCAACGGCCGCTGGATCGCCGACGTGCATCCACTGCCCTTCGAGCACGATGCCGAAGGCGCGTTCGCGCGCGATCGCTGTGTCCCATGGACGGTTCAGCGAGAAAGGCCCCGGCGGCGCGCCATCGAAGAGGCGCGGGTGCGCAATGGAGACGCCCGTAAAGGCGAAGGGGGCGCTCTCCGCGTCGCCGCGTCGGCGCAGGCGGCCCGAGGCCTCGAGCGCGAAGTCGCCGCGGCCCTGATAGCCGAGGCTCGTCGCGGCCGGCGCGAGCAGGAGCAGGCAGTCCATGGT
>JAEWIJ010000008.1 GCA_023387235.1 Pseudomonadota bacterium | reverse complement strand
CTGCACGAGTTCGAGCGACGTCGTGCGGTCGAACGAGCGCGCGAACACCGGCACCATCGGAAACTCGGCTTTGCAGATCTCCGCGATCCTCCTGGTGGCCTCGCGCCTGTCGACGGCGATGATAATGGCCCGCGCGGTCGCCGCGCCCGCTGCGTGCAGGATATCGAGGCGCGTTCCGTCGCCGTAGTGCACCTTGAAGCCGAACTCCGCGCCGTCGCGAATGCTTTCGGTATCCGTCTCGATGAACGAGATCGTGTGGCCGCGCGCGAGCAGGGGCTGGCTGACGATCTGCCCGAAACGGCCGAAGCCGATGATCAGCACCTTGCTCTCGAGTCCGTCGGGCGCTTCGACGCCGTCCATGGACTGCGCGACCGGCGGCATCAGGTGGTCATGCAGGATGATCATGAGCGGTGTCAGCACCATCGAGATGATGATGACCGCCGTGAGGACAGCGTTGTTCTCTCCCGTGAGCAGGCCGACGTTCGTCGCGGCCGCGTAGAGGACGAAGGCGAACTCGCCGCCCTGGCACATGATCACCGCGCGCTCGAGGGCCTCGCGCCGGCTGGCTTTGAGCAGACGCGCAATGCCGTAGATGCCGGCAAACTTGAGGATCATGTACGAGGCGACACTGGTGAGCACGAGCAGCCAGTTGTTGGCGATGACGCCGAGATCGAGCGCCATGCCGACCCCGAGAAAAAAGAGGCCGAGCAGCAGGCCGCGAAACGGCTCGATGTCGGCTTCGAGCTGATGCCGGAACGAGGACTGCGACAGGAGCACGCCGGCGAGAAAGGCCCCCATGGCCATGGACAGGCCGCCGAGTTGCAGCGCGAGCGCCGAGCCGAGCACCACAAGAAGAGCCGCCGCGGTCAGGATCTCGCGCGCCTTGGCATTGGCGAGAAGGCTGAACAGCGGATTGAGCAGGTAGCGGCCGACGACAACCAGCGCCAGGATCGAGGCGATGCCGATGCCGATTGCCGCGAGCCGATCCGTCAGCGTTGCCTCCGCGCCGCCCGGCGCAAGAAATGCGACGAGCGCGAGGAGCGGCACGATCCCGAGGTCCTCGAGCAGGAGGATGGAGACCATCCGCTGTCCCTTGGGCGTCGACAGCTCGCCGCGTTCCTCGAGCACTTGCATGACGATCGCCGTCGAGGTCAGCACGAAGCCTGCGGCCGCAATGAACGACACGCCGAGCGGAAAGCCCATGGCCACCCCCACAACGGAGAGCAGCACGCTGCACAAGCCGACTTGCAAGGCCCCGAGGCCGAAAATCTCGCGCCTCAATCCCCAGAGGCGTTCGGGCGCCATCTCGAGACCGACAATGAAAAGAAACATCACCACGCCGAGCTCGGCGACGTGGATGATGGCTTGCGGATCGGTGAAGAGACCGAGGCCGAACGGTCCTATGGCGAGGCCCGCCGCCAGATAGCCGAGCACCGAGCCGAGCCCGAGGCGCTTGAACAGCGGTACGGCGACGACCGCCGCCCCGAGCAGCGCGACTATTTTTGCGAGATCGGGGCCGGAAGCCTCTACCGCCATTGCTACCTTCTCAGAGCCGTCGTCCCCGCCGGGCACGCATGTTGATCAGGATCGCCGCGACGGCCGGAAGGCCGAACGTGATGGCGAGCACCGGCAGCTCCTGCAGCACGGTGTATCCAGCATACTGGACCCCGATCCAGAAATTCACGAGCGTAATCGCAAGCCACACCGGAATGAATGCGTTGCCGGCGACCGCGAGAATGCCCCGTTCGGCCGACCAGAAGCGGACCAGCAGCACGAACAACCCGAGCAACGCAAATCCGCCCGCCGTCACCATAATGGTATGCATCAATGGTCCTCGTAAGCCCACGGATCAATTCTCCGCGGGGCAATACGATTGTGCGGACTTATGGTCAAGGGCTGCCTTCGTCTTGTTCCTATCCGCGCGGCCGCACGTCCGGAACGCGGAGAAAGATGACGAGACCGATAAGCGCCACGGCCGCCTGCACGCCGAAAGCCGTCCGGTAGGCGATTTCCGGCGGCACGCCGGCGACCGCGGGGAAAGCCGAGAGCGTCCACCCGAACATGAACTGTGCGCCGGCAATGGCGATCATGATCCCCATGTTGCTCGCTGCCACCCCGCGTCCCATGAGATGCGCCGGCACCAGCCCGCGGGCGTGCGCATGCGAGACCGTCGGATAGGCGCTGCACATGCTGATCGTGACGAATATGGCCGTCACCAGCGCGAGCGGCGGCTTCGAGAGAAGCGCGAGCCCCAGCACCATGAGCAGAACGACCATGCCCCCGGCGAGCACCGGTATCTTCAGCGAGTTCATCCGACGCGCAATGCGGCCATAGAAGAAGTGCCCGCCGATACCGCCGAGCGCCATGAGGAGGAGGACGTTGCCGCGCGCGATGTCGTCGAGACCGTGGACGTGCTTGAGATAGGGCGCGCCCCATGCCCCCGAAAGCGTGCCTCCCGCGGACATGGGCAGGCCCGTGAAAAGCATCCGCGCCATGCCCGGCTGGCCAATGGCTTCGCGCACGCCCGCCAGCACCTCGCGGAGCCGCTCGTTCTTCACGCGGCGCAGCGGGTGGTCGGGCGGCGTATCGCGCACGAAGAGGGCAAGCGCGATGGTCAGCAGAACCATGCCGGCAGTGAAGAGCCAGTAACTCTGGCGCCAGCCGATGAGGGCGATCAAGACTGCGAAAGGCACTGTCGCGCACAGGTTGCCCACGGCCGCGAAGCTGTTGAGGGCGCCCGTCTGCGTAACCACGCGGTCCGGCGTCATCCACATGGCGAGGATGTAGAAGGCACCGGTGAAGGCTCCGGAGCAGCCGATGCCCATGAGAATACGGCCGAGCGTCAGCGTCTGAGCCGTCTCTCCGGCGGCGAAGAGCGCCGTCCCTGCGGCGGTGAAGATCATCATGATGGAGAGCACGCGCCGCGGCCCGTAGCGATCTAGCAGCATGCCGGTCGGGAGCTGCATGAGCGCATAGGCAATGAAGAACGAGCTCGCGACCGTCGAGAGCAGGGCCGGCGACATGCCCATATCGCGCTCGAGCTCCGGCGCCAGCACGCCGAAACTCGATCTGAGGAAAAGATTGGAGAAACCGAGGAGGTACAGCGTCACCAGGATCGGCAGAAGAGCGCTGCTCACGGGGCTATCCGCCGAACTGTCATGCGTACCGCGCCGGTCTCGATTGCGGGGGCAGCGCCGGGGATCGGCCGAACTTCCTTGCGCCGGCCGCGCCGATCGTCAATGCAGTGGATCACGTCTCGTCCCCCCGCCCTCCGCGCTCGCTTGGCGCGGCTGCGGCACACCCATGATGTCGGCCCTTCGGAGTTTCGGCAATCGTGCCTGAGCGCACCCAGGAGTGCACGGAATGATTATCGCCGTGGTTCAGATCCCCATGCCCCAGCGTCCGAAAGCGGCCGCCGTCGCGGCCCAGACCAAATCCGCGCCGACCTTCCGCGCACTCGGCAACAAAGGTCTTCTTCGGAAGGACTTTTTGAACGGTGAGGCAGGTGGTGGCGGCGTCTATTACTGGACATCGCGCGAGGCGGCAGAAGCCTGGTTCAGCCCTGCGTGGCGCGCCGAGGCAAAGGAGCGTTTCGGTGCCGAGCCGATGATCACCTACTACGAGAGCTACGTCACGGTGGACAACATCAAGGGCGAAACGCTCGTGCGCGACAACGGCTGAGCGACGCCTGCACCGCATGTCGCCCGAGCGCCAAATACTCATCTGGATGTGCGTCCTCGTCGCCGTGAACCAGCTCGGCTTCGGAGCCATGGTGCCCTCGCTCGCGCTCTACGCGCAGTCGTTCGGCGTGCCGGCATCCGCGATCGGCATGGCCGTTGCCGCCTACGGCCTCGCGCGCTGCCTCTCCGCGCTTCCGGCCGGGCAGATCTCGGATTGGATCGGGCGGCGGCCGAGTCTCGCGATGGGCGGTCTCATCTCGGCCGCCGGCAATCTCTGGTGCGCATGGGCGACGAGCTACCCGGAGTTCATCATCGCAAGGTTCGTCGCAGGCTTCGGCGCCGGTCTCGTCCTCACGACGGGACAGGTCGTACTTGCCGACATCAGCACACCCGAAGTGCGCGGGCGCATGATCGCGATCTACCAGGGGACCTTCATTTTCTCGGTCGGGATCGGCCCCTTTCCCGGCGGCCTGCTGGCGGAGCACTTCGGCCTCGGCGCACCCTTCATCTTCGCTGGCCTCGGCGCCTTTCTCGCGACCACCGTCGCATGGTTTGCCGTGCGCGAAACGCGCGAGATGGCGCGTGCGCCAAGCACCACCGGCGCGCCCAAGCTCTCGTTCCTCGCGCAGATCCGCACGCTGACCCGCAACACGGGCTACGTGCTCGTGAGCCTCATCTCGCTCATGAATGCGGTCGTGCGCACGGGCGGTCTCTTCGCCATCATCCCCATTCTCGCGACGGCGCGGCTCGGCATCTCCGTGACGGCGATCGGCTTCGGCCTCATGCTCGGCAGCATCGCGGGGCTCTTCTCCGCCTATCCTGCCGGATGGCTCGCGGATCGCTACGGACGCAAGACCGTGATCGTACCCGTGACGCTGATCAGCGGCCTCTCCATGGTGCTCTTCTGCTTCGCGCCATCCTATGCATGGTTCCTCGCGGCCTGCATCGTCTGGGGCATCGCGATCGCCGCCGGCGGCGCCGCGCCTGCCGCCTATGCCGCCGATACCGCGCCTCCCGGCATGAACGCTGCCGCCATGAGCACATTCCGCATGACGGGCGACATCGGCTACGTCGTCGGCCCGCTCGCACTCGGCTTCATCGCCGATCTGTACGGACCGGTCACCGCGCTGCTCGCCGGCGCCTCGGGACTCGTGCTGATCGGCGCGGCCTTCGCCATTTTCGCATCCGAGTCGCACCCACGACGAAAGGCCTGAGCCAATGCCGGCGAGCAGCGATCCGACAGCCGTCCGCACGCGCTCCCTCGTTTTCCTGCTGCTCGCTCAGGTCGCGGCCATGACCACGTGGTTCGCGACCACTGCCTCGCTCGCCGCCATGC
Organism: Pseudomonadota bacterium; assembly: GCA_023387235.1. Classification (GTDB taxonomy): domain Bacteria; phylum Pseudomonadota; class Alphaproteobacteria; order Rhizobiales; family Hyphomicrobiaceae. Next base: position 6,384 of record JAEWIJ010000008.1, on the reverse strand, counting down.
GCCAGGGCTGGACGCTCACGCCCTTCCAGGAAGGGCTCATGACAAGCAGCGTGCAGGCCGGCTTCGTCGGCGGCACGATCACGAGTGCCCTGCTGAGCGCCGCGGACCGCTACGAGCTGCGCAATCTCTTCATGATGTCGGCAATGATTGCCGGCGCCGCCTGTCTCGCGGTCGTCATGTTCTCGCCGACCGATGTGGCCGTGCCGGTTCTCCGCTTCGTCACGGGCTTCTGCCTCGCCGGTGTCTATCCCGTGGGCATGAAGATGGCGGCGACCTGGGCCAAGGGCGATCTCGGCCTCCTCATCGGCCTGCTCGTCGGCGCGGTGACGCTCGGCTCCGCCATGCCGCATCTCTTCGTGCCGCTCGGCCTCGACTGGCGCGTGCCGTGCATCGTCGCGGGCGTTTGTGCGATCGCCGGCGCGCTGCTCATCCGCCGCGTCGAGCTCGGGCCGAACCGCGCGCCCGCACCGCCCTTCCGCCTTGCGAATGCGACCGAGGCGTTCCGCCGACGCCCGCTGCGCCTCGCCAATCTCGGCTACTTCGGCCACATGTGGGAGCTCTATGCCATGTGGGCCTGGATCGGCACGTTCCTCGCGGCGAGCTTCACGCTGCGTTACGGCGATGCGCCACCCATCGGTGCGAGTGTCGCGACCTTCCTCATCATCGCCAGCGGCGCCATCGGCTGCCTCGCCGGCGGATGGGCCGCCGATCGCATCGGCCGCACAGCCGTCACCATCGCATCGCTCACCGTCAGCGGTACATGCGCACTGGTGATGGGCTTCGCCTTCGGCGGACCCGCGTGGCTCATCCTGCTCATCGGCATCATCTGGGGGATAACGATCGTCTCGGATTCGGCGCAGTTTTCCGCCTCCGTCACCGAGCTCAGCGATCGCACACTCGTCGGCACCATGCTGACCGTTCAGACGTGCATCGGCTTTCTGCTGACGCTCGTCACGATCCACGTCATGCCCTACGTGGTGAGCAGCCTCGGCTGGACCTACGCCTTCATGATCCTGGCACTCGGCCCCGCGATCGGTATCGCGGCCATGGCGCGCCTGCGTGCCGATCCGGCCTCGGCGGCCATGGCCGGTGGACGCCGCTGATCAGGTTCCGCAGAACGTCGCGCGCACGACCTGCTCGGGACGCGGCGGCAGCGTGTACTCTGGCACATCCGGCTGATCCTCGAACGGCCGCGCGAGCACGCCGATCAGCTTCTCGAAAGGCGCGAGATCGCCGCTGTTGACCGCTGCAGCCAGCGCCTCCTCGACAAGATGATTGCGCGGAATGAAGGCCGGGTTCACCGCTTTCATCGTCGCCGCGCGCTCCGAAGCATCGCCGCCTTCGCGCGCGAGCCGCGCGCGCCATTCCACGGCCCACGCATCGAATGCGGCCGGATTGTCGAACAGCTCGCGCACCCTGGCATCCGCTGCTACGTCGCCCGCCGCCTCCGACAACCCACGGAACGTCAACGTGAAGTCCGCCTTGCTTGCGGCCATCACGTCCATGAGCTGCTTTGCAAGCGCCGCATCGCCGTCCTCGGCCGTAAAGAGCCCGAGCTTCCTGCGATAGCCCGCAATGAAAGCGGCCTCGAACTTCGCCGGATAGCTGTTGATGGCTTCCTGCGCGATGTCGACGGCCTTCTCTCGATCTTCATCGATCACCGGCAGCAATGCCTCGGCGAGACGCGAGAGGTTCCACTGCCCGATGACCGGCTGATTGCCGTACGCGTAACGCCCGTGTTCGTCGATGGAGCTATAGACGGTCGCCGGATCGTATGTGTCCATGAAAGCGCACGGGCCATAGTCGATCGTCTCGCCCGAGATCGCCATGTTGTCCGTATTCATGACACCGTGGATGAAGCCGATGAGCATCCAGCGCGCGATGAGTTCGGCCTGCCTGTCGATCACGCGCACGAGCAGCGCCGCAGCCGGGTTCTCCGCTCCGGCCAGATCCGGATAGTGCCGTGCGATGACATAATCCACGAGGGCCTTCAGCCCCTCCGCATCACGACGCACGGCGAAGAACTGGAACGTCCCGACGCGAATGTGGCTCGCCGCGACGCGCGTCAGCACCGCGCCCGGCAGTGCCTTCTCCCGCATGACGTCCTCGCCGGTGCTCACGGCCGCGAGCGCCCGCGTCGTCGGAATGCCGAGCGCGTGCATGGCTTCGCCGATGATGTACTCGCGCAGCACCGGTCCCAATGCCGCCCGCCCATCGCCCCGCCGCGAGAACGGCGTCGGCCCCGAGCCCTTGAGCTGGATGTCCCGGCGCGCGCCATTCCGGTCGATCACCTCGCCGAGCAGGATCGCGCGCCCGTCGCCGAGCTGGGGCGAAAACCCGCCGAACTGATGCCCGGCATAGGCCATGGCCAGGGGCTCGGAACCAGTCGGCACGCGGTTGCCGGCCAGGATATCCACGCCCTCGGGCGATGAGAGATAATCCGGATCGAGGCCAAGCTCGCGCGCCAAGCCCTCGTTCAGCTTGACGAGGCGTGGCGCTCTCACCTGCGTCGGCGCGAGGCGCGCATAAAAGCGATCGGGCAGCCGTGCATAGCTGTTCTCGAGCGGCAGAAAGACTGAAGGTTCCGGTTGCGCGGTCATGAGTTCTTCCCGGTCCGGGTTGTAGGGGCGGCAGCCATCGGGGCGCCGAGCGATCTATACTCTATATCGGGTCCGGCGGGCGACTTGACCAGGGCGCTGTACCGGCCCAATTGTCCCGCCATGAGTGCGCCGACCGACATTCAGCAGAACGGCCAGGATGGGGCCTCGCCCGCGGACGCGCCAGTCCCCCGTGGCCCCGATGTGATCAATGCCTATCTCAAGACGCTGCCGGCGGCGCCGGGCGTCTATCGCATGATCAATGCCGATGGCGACGTGATCTACGTCGGTAAGGCCCGCAGTCTCAAGGCGCGCGTCTCGAACTACACCCGTCTCGGCGGCCACACGAACCGCATTGCCCGCATGATCTCGGCGACGGCGAGCATGGAGTTCGTCACGACGCGCACCGAGAGCGAGGCGCTGCTGCTCGAAGCGAACCTCATCAAGCGCTTCCGGCCCCGCTTCAACGTCCTCCTGCGCGACGACAAGTCATTTCCCTACATCCTGATCGCGCGCGACCATGGCGCGCCGCAGATCATGAAGCATCGCGGCGCGCGCAAACGCAAAGGCGACTACTTCGGGCCGTTCGCCTCCGCCGGCGCCGTCAATCGCGCCATCAACACGCTGCAGCGCGCCTTCCTTCTGCGCTCGTGCTCGGACTCTGTCTACGAGAGCCGCACGCGCCCCTGCCTGCTCTTCCAGATCAAACGCTGCTCGGCGCCCTGCACCGGCGAGATCAGTCTACCAGACTACGGCCGGCTCGTTGACGAAGCCTGCCGCTTTCTGCGCGGCGGCAGTCAGGATGTGCGCCAGCAATTGAAGGCGCGCATGATGGCCGCGTCCGATGCCCTCGAGTTCGAGCAGGCGGCCGCGATCCGCAATCGCCTCTCCGCGCTCAGTCACGTCACGGCCGACCAGACGATCAATCCCGAGGGCATCGAGGAAGCCGACGTCTTCGGCGCCTATCAGGACGGTGGGCAGACCTGCGTGCAGGTGTTCTTCTTCCGCACGGGCCAGAACTGGGGCAATCGCGCGTACTTCCCGCGTGCCGATCGTTCGCTCGATATCGGCGAGGTGCTCGATTCCTTCATCGCGCAGTTCTACGACGACAAGCCCGTGCCGCGCCTGATCCTGCTCTCGCACGACGTGCCGAGCCGCGAGTTGCTCGCTGAAGCCCTCTCGCTCAAGGCCGAGCGCAAGGTCGAGATCCGTGTGCCCCAGCGCGGCAGCAAGACCGGCGTCGTCGAGCACGCACAGGCCAACGCCAAGGAAGCGCTCGGCCGCCGCCTCGCGGAAGGCGCCTCGCAGCGCCGCCTCCTCGAAGCGCTCGCCGACCGTTTCGGCCTCGAGCAGGTGCCGCGCCGCATCGAGGTGTTCGACAACAGCCATGTCTCGGGCACGAATGCGGTCGGCGGTATGATCGTCGCCGGACCGGACGGCATGGTCAAAGGACAGTACCGCAAGTTCAACATCAAGTCCGTCGACCTCACGCCCGGCGACGACTACGCCATGATGCGCGAAGTGCTCACGCGCCGCTTCAAGCGCATCGCCCCCACGGCCACCGTCGACGAGAGCCCGGTCGAGATCGACAACGTGCCGGAAACGCCGGCAGATATCGCTCCCTCGGATGAGCTGGAGGAAGCTGACGAGATCGCATTTCCCGACAAGCCCGATCTGGTGCTGATCGACGGCGGCCTCGGCCAGCTCAATGTGGCGCGCGAGGTTTTCGAGGGCTTCGGCATCACCGACGTCGCCCTCATCGGCGTCGCCAAGGGCCCGGACCGCGATGCCGGCCGCGAGCATTTCCATATCCCCGGCCGCGACCATCCGATCATGCTCGAGTCGCGCGATCCCGTGCTCTATTTCGTCCAGCGCCTGCGCGATGAAGCGCACCGCTTCGCCATCGGCGCCCATCGCGCGCGCCGCACCAAGGCCATCGGCGCCAATCCGCTCGACGAGATCGACGGCATCGGCCCGACGCGCAAGCGCGCGCTCCTCCATCATTTCGGCTCGGCCAAAGCCGTGAGCCGCGCGAGCGTTTCCGATCTCTCCGCCGTCAGCGGCATCTCGCAGGAGACCGCGCAACGCATCTACGATCATTTCCACGAGCGGGACCGGTAGGCGCATCCATGATCCTCAGATGCGTCCTCGTCCTCCTGGCGCTTGCGCTTTCGCCCGCGCTCGCGTCAGCGCAAGAGACAAAGCCACGGCGCATTGTCTCGCTCAACCTCTGCACGGACATCCTGCTTATCGATCTCGTCGCGCCTGAGCGCATCCAGGCGCTGAGCGTGAACGCAACCGATCCTCTCATCTCGCCCATTGCCGAGCGTGCGCGTCGCTTCAAACGCGTCCACGCGGATGCCGAGGAGGTGCTGGCCCTCGATCCCGACCTCGTCGTCAACGCCGAGTTCACATCGCCGGCGACGGCATCGCTCCTTCGGCGCATTGGACGGCGTGTCGCCGAAATCCCCATGGCGCACACGATCGAGGGCGTGAAAAAATCCATTGCGCGCATGGCCGAGGTGACCGGCGACGTCGCCAAGGGCCAGTCGATCATCACCGCTTTTGATGCACGCCTCTCCCGCATCGGCCTCCCGAACGCGGCTTTCCGGCCAACTGCGCTCATCTATCAGATCAACGGCATTGCATCGGGCGCCGGCCTGCTCGAAGACGAGGCCTTGCGCCTCGCGGGCTTCAGCAATCTTGCCCCGGCACTTCATCCGGATGCGGGCGGGCGCGTCTCGCTCGAAGCCATCGTTGCCAATCCACCGGACCTTCTCGCGCTTGCCGGTCCGAGCGAGGAATACCGCACAGTCGTCGCCGACACGCTCGCGCATCCGGCCATTGCCGCCACCATGAGGCGCGGAACGACCATCGTTCTGCCCTGGCGCAACTGGATCTGCGGCTCGCCATACATCATCGACGCCATCGAGAAACTTTCCGAGACGCGCCGACAGCTCGGCTCGCGGAGGCCGCCGGCATGAAGGCCGACGCGCAGCCGTACATCGTACCCGCTCTCGCCGCGATCACGCTGGTGCTCGCGCTTGCCTCGCTCGCGATCGGGCCTGCCGGCGTGAGCTTCGGCACCAGCGAGCAGGCATGGCTCGTTCTGAGCGAGATCCGCCTGCCGCGCACGCTGCTCGCCCTGCTCGTCGGTGCGGCACTCGGGATGTCCGGCGCGGCGCTGCAAGGCTATCTTCGCAATCCGCTCGCCGAGCCCGGCATTATCGGCATTTCCGGCGGCGCCGCGCTCGGAGCCGTCATCGCGATCCACACCGGAATCGCGGCGAGCTTCGCCATCGGTCTGCCACTCGGCGCGCTCATCGGCGCAGCAGGCGCCATGGCCGTGGTGCTCTGGCTTGCCGGCGAGCGTGGCGGGCCCATCACGCTCATCCTCGCCGGCGTCGCCATCGCGAGCCTGACGACGGCACTCATCGCACTCGTGCTCACGCTCTCGCAGAACCCCTTCGCGGCCGTCGAGATCGTCTACTGGCTCATGGGCTCGCTCGGTGACCGCAGCATGCGGCACGTGTGGCTCGCCGCGCCGCCGATCCTCCTCGGCCTCGTGGTGCTCTCGCGTCTCGGCCGCGACCTCGACGCACTGACGCTCGGCGAGGAAGTCGCCACGAACCTCGGCACATCACTGCCGCGCCTGCGCCTGCTGGTCGTTGCCGGCACCGCGCTCGCTGTCGGCGCGGCCACGGCCGTTTCGGGCACCATCGGCTTTGTCGGGCTCATCGTGCCGCACATCCTGCGTCCCTTCGTCGGGCCCGTCCCCTCGCGCCTG
>JAEWIJ010000217.1 GCA_023387235.1 Pseudomonadota bacterium | reverse complement strand
GCGCCGAGGTTCACCTGATCGCCGAGCACCGTGTAGTCGAAGCGGGCGGGCGTGCCCATGTTGCCGACCGACATCGGGCCCGTGTTGATCCCGATGCCGATCGCGACCTCGGGCTTGCCCTCGGCCTTCCACTTCCGGTTCAGCGCGACGAGCGCCTCCTGCATGCGCAGCGCGACCTCGCACGCACGCGCCGCATGATCCGGCAGGTCGACCGGCGCGGCCCAGATCGCCATGACCGCATCGCCGATGTACTTGTCGAGCGTGCCGCCCGACTCGAGCACGAGGTCGGTCATCGGCGTCAGGTACTCGCCGAGGAAGCTCGCGAGCGCCTCGGGTCCCATCCCCTCGGCGAACGCGGAGAAGCCGCGGATGTCGGAGAACAGCACGGTGAGCTCCTTGCGCTCGCCGCCGAGCCTGGCGCGCGCCGGATCGGCGAGCACCTTGTCGACCACCGTCTTGCTCACGTACTGCGAGAACACCGTCCGGAGGTGCGCCTTCTCGCGGCCCTCCGTCGCGAGCCCGCCGATCGTCGCGGCAGCGAGCACGAGCACCGCCATCACGAGCGGTGCGGCGACCGCGACGATCAGCCCACTCCCAAACGCGACCTGCGCCGCGATCACGTACGCGATCATCGCCCCGACCGCGACGAGCGGTGGCACGTACGCGCGTCGCCGAACGCGCCGCAGCTGCGCCGCGATCACGACGCCGCACAGCGCGAGCATCGCGAGCACCGTCGCGAGCGGGCCGGCCCGCCGCAGTGTCCGGTGCCCGAGCACGTTCTCGGCGAGCGTCGCGTGGAGCTCGACACCGTCGGCGACCGGGTCGAGCGGCGTCTGCACCTTGTCGTACGACGAGTACGTCATGCCGACGAACACGAGCTTGCCCTCGAGCGCCGACCTGGGCGCGGTACCGGCGAGCACCTGCGCGGCCGACACCCGCGGCAGCTTGCCCCGACCGAGCACGTCGAGCGAGATCGACGCAGCGAGCCCTGCAGGCAGCCGCATCCCCGCCGCGGTCACCCCGTCGTCGCCGGCGAGGTAGCGCGTGTCCCCTGGCTTCCCGAGATCGTGGAGCGCGACCGCGAGCCCGAGTGGCATGTAGTGCCGGCCGCCGAGCTCGATCGCGAGAGGCACGCGCCGCGTGACGCCGTCCGGATCGCGAAACGCATTGAGCGCACCCGCTCCGATCGCGCCGCCGCCGATCGAGTCGAGCGTCGTGTCGACGGCGATCGCGTGCACCGGCCGTCGCGACCCACCACCACTGGCGTCCGCGCTCTCGCCGTGACGCGCCGCCGCGAGCATCTTCGGCTCTGCCTCGCGCGCAGGTCCCGTCCCGGTCCGGAAGAACGCGCCGAGAAACACCCGCTTGCTCTCGCCGATCGCCTGCGCGAGCACCTCGTCACCGCGCAGCTCGTTCGCGATCCGATGCACGAGCCCCGCGAGCTTCTGCGCGACCGGATCCGCCGGCGCCACCACCACCGTCTCGGCGTCCGCCGCGCGCACCTCCGCGTCGAGATCCTCGGGCAACACCACCTCGGGCGCGCTGAAGAACAGGTCGAGCGCGATCACCTTGACGTCGTACTTCGTCAGCGCGCGAATCAGCTGCGCCCAGCCGCGCCGCGTCTGGAACACCTCGGGATTCGCGCGCCGGGTCTCGTCGTCGAGCCCGACGATCACCACGCGATCCGACTCGGGCGCCCGCGGCCCGCGCAGCTTGAACCGCGTATCGATCGACAGCCCCTCGAGCGCGTCGAGGCCGGGCAGGGGCCTCCACCACAGATGTGCCGCGAGCAGTCCCACCGCCGCGACCGTCGCGACGATCGCCGTCCACAGCGGAACGTTGCGTCCCCGGCTCACGCACCGCCGACTGTACTACGCGACCGGCTGCGGAATCCGCACGCAGAACGACGCGCCGCTGCCGCGCTCCTCGACCCAGATCCGGCCGCCTTGCGCCTCGGCCGCCAGCCGGCAGAACGCGAGCCCGAGCCCGTGGCTGCCGCTGCGCGCCGGATCGTCGTCGAGCGTCACGTAGCGCTCGAAGATCCGCTCGACCTCGTCCGGCGGTACGCCGGGACCATCGTCGACCACCCGCAGCACGAGCCCCTCGCAGTCGAGGCCGGCCTCGATCCGGACTGCCGTCCCGTGCGGTGCGTGCTTCACCGCGTTGTGCACGAGGTTCTGCAGCATCCGCCGCGTCAGCTCGCGATCCGCGACCACCCGATCCGTCCCGGTGGCGACGGCGACGTCGAACTCGATGCCCGTCCACCGCGCCATGCCTCGCATCGTCGACGCGACCTCGGCCGCGAGCTCGGGCATCGAGAACCGCTCGAACCGCGCACTCAGCTCGCCATCTTCAGCGCGCGACAGATCCAGCAAGTCGCGCGACGTCTGATCCAGCTGGCGAATCGCGACGAGCATGTCGTCGAGCATCTCCGCTTGCTCGCCCCGCGCAGTCTGCCGCGCGAGCTCCGCGTTCGCCATCACCGCACCGAGCGGCCCGCGCAGATCGTGCACGATCAGCTGGCTCATCTTGCGCTTGTCGACCTCGAGCCGACGCAGCGTCTCGTTCTGCTCCGCGAGCGCTCGCAGCGTCTCCTCGAGCTTCGCCGTCGTCTTGCGCTGCCGGATCAGCGCGCGTGCCCGCAAGATCAGCTCCGCCTGCTGGATCGGCTTCGGCAGCAGGTCATCCGCCCCCGCCTCGAGCGCCGGCCCGGTCGCCTCGCGATCCCCCATCGCCGTGAGAAACAGCACCGGCAGGTGCGCGATCGCGGGCGTCGCCCGGATCCGCCGGCAGGTCTCGAAGCCGCCGATGCCCGGCATCACGACGTCGAGCACGACGAGGTCGATCGTCTCGCGAGCGAGCACCTCGAGTGCCTCCTCGCCGCTGCCCACCGCGATCACCTGGTACCCCGCATTCTGCAGGTGGCCGATCGCGATCGTCCGGTTCTGGGGTGAGTCGTCTGCGACGAGGACTCGCTCCTTGTCGCCGCCGGCAGGCACATCTGGATATGGCGTCATGGTCGTCGCGAGGACACTCGCCACCGCCGCCGCTCCGTCGCGCTCGCTGCCCCCACAGCTCGCGTGCGCTCCGATGATATAGAGGATGGGCGGGTCCCGCGTCACCCGGTCGGGCGGCGCACTTCGCGTACGGTCCCGTGATGAGAGAAGAAAGCCGACACCGTTCTGCTCTTGACGCGGAGCGGGCTCGGTGGCACAAACACCCAGCCTGACAACTTGATGCGGGGTGGAGCAGCCTGGTAGCTCGTCGGGCTCATAACCCGAAGGTCGCAGGTTCAAATCCTGCCCCCGCTACGAACAACGGCGCCGACTTCGGCCGGAGCCGTTAACTCTAAGGACCCGACTACTTCTACCAGGTAGTCGGGTCCGACTCTTTTCGGGGTCAAGATCAGAGGAGTTAGCGCCGTGGCTAGCGCCTCGCGCGCCCGCTCGGGAGCGGCGTCCGCCACTGCGGCCAGGAGCTTCTTGGCGACCTTCGCGATCTCCTTCTTATTCGGGATGGCGGCAGCCGTTGCCCGAGCTGCGATCTCGGCGGTCAGCTGCCGGACTTCGGCCTGGTCGGCTTCTCGCTGCCTGCGGATGTCGAGGTCATCCGGCATCTCGATCATCAAGCGCGTGGCGCTGGTGACCCGGGCTTCGGCTGCGCGCAGCTCGCGCTCTAGCTCCTTGGGACCCGCCGCGCGCTGCTTGGTGACGTCGGCTTCGAATTGCTGCTCGAACTCAGACATCACGTTCTCGATCGAGAGCGTTTCCGTTAGCTTCTCAACGAACGCTTCGGTGATCTTGCGCTCGCTGATCGTCATGCTGTTCGAGCAGATCGATCCTCCACGCGACGAGTGCGCTGTACACCCGAACTGAACGTAGCGGACGCCGGCCTTCTGCTGCTGGCTCGTGACTGACATCGGACCGTTGCAGGCTCCGCACCGCAGCAGACCGCTCAGCATGTACACGCGCTGTCCGCGGAACAGCGTCTCCTGCGTGTCGTGTGCTTTCCGCCGCGCGAGCCGTGCTCTGACGCGGTCCCAAGTGGCGCGGTCCACGATCGCAAGCTCGGGATACTCGCGCACGACATGCTCTGACTCGGGGCGCGTGAGCTGACGGCGCGCGCGCTTGCCGGGAACGCGGACCCACTTGCTCGTGTTCCAGCGCCAGCGACCGATGTACTTCTCGTCAAGCTGTGTCCATGCTCGCAGGCCGCGCAGCGATGGGACCGCCGATCGTCGTGCCCAGCGCGCTCGACAATCCACATCCCCTGGTTTCAACCGCACTCGCACTGCTTCCTCATGCGCCGTTAACCAACGGACTGATGTCGTCTCGTGAAGAACGTTGTCTTGACGTAGTGGTGGCGCCGCATCTTCTTGAGCGGGTCGCGCGAATCATGAACACACTGATTCTCGCGCTCGAGGAGCGTGGCTTGCCTGTTGAGGTCACAGAAGTGCTGCCCGAGGGAGTTGAGGACCGGGATGCACGATCGAACGTCACCCGCGTACTGGTATGCGGCGAATGGATCCGGTTCGGGATCATCGAGCGTCTACGGCAGCATCGCGCGCCTTGGAGCGCAAAGCCGCCGTCCGGACTCACAGGGCCAGAGCGTGAGCTCTGGCTTCACTGGAACCGCCCGCGCATGCGCTTGGTTCCGAGCGGTAAGCCTCTGCTAGTCATCAAAGAGCCGGACGTCGGCGTTCAGGTGTCATGGGCCGACGGAAGGAAGCGTCTTGAAGCTCGACTCAATGACTTTGTGAAGCAGCTCTTTGTGGTGGCAGAGGCGAAGAAGCAAACGCGTCAAGCGGATCACTCTTGGCGCGATACCTACGAGCGAGAGTCACGCCGAAATCGGGAGGCACGAGCGCAAGCCGAAGAGGAAGCGCATCGAGTTGCCGTTGTGCGTGATGCGCTCGCTCGCTGGCGCGAGGCCCGGGACATTCGCCAGCTTGTTGACGAGATACGCGTCGCGCGAGCCGATTGCGAACAGTTGCGGTGGCTCAATTGGGCCGAGGCACATGCGCGCAGGATCGAGTGCGACTTGCGGGACGGACGCTAGCCGATGGCGCTGCGGTCACTCATGGGGCCGGACGCTTCCTGCAGAGCCCGACGAGGTCGCAAGAAGCACATTTCTTCTCCCAAGTAGGCAGTCGCGGCAAATTGTTCGAACGCAGAGAGATCCCTGCGTCACGGATCTTGTCGCGGACACTGGTCAGTAGTGGATCGTCGACTGGTTCGCGTGTCGTCTTCCCCCTCTCATCAAGGTTGAGCACCTCGATGAGGTCAGCTGACTTGCCGGTGAGTTCTTTGTAACCGACAGCGTAGACGTGAAGCTGGTCGCGCGTGACGTCCTCGGCCTGCGCGCGTTCGGTGGATTTGAAGTCAACGATCGCCTCTTCGTTCGTGTCGAGACGTCGAATGAGATCGATGCGGCCATCCACTGTGATTCCGGGCGCGATGTGGACTTGGATCTGCTTCTCCGAGAACAGCGTGTTCGCGATTTCGTGGCCGTGCGTGTCGAAGTAACGCTCAATGGCTTTGATTCCGGACTTTCGAAGCTGGTCTCGGAGATCTGGGTACGCGAATGGCGCGTTCAGGTGCCGATCGACTAGGGCGGCGGCCGAAGACTTTGGAACGATGTCGCCCTCGAGAGCCCTCTTGTGGATCTCGGACAGGACATCGTGCAGCGCCTTGCCGTAGCCGAGCGCCTCGTCAATGGGCGCGTTGAAGCCGTAGAGGAAGCGCAGCTTGAATGAGTAGGAACACTCGAACAGGTACTTCAGCTCCGAGAACGAGAGCGTTACGGAAGGCGTCTCGACAACTGCTCGTGGTGGCAGGCGCTCACCCTTGATCGGTGCTGCAGTCGTTGACACCCATTGTTGCTGCGCGATGTGATTGAAAAAATCTGACCGAGTCTTCTGCTGTTGGTTGCCGGCGATCGGCGCGAACGTGGCATAGAGATACTTCTGTGCACGGGTTACGGCGACGTACAGAAGGCGAGTCTCGTCCTCGACCGTGCCGCGATAGCGGTCCGGATCCTGGATCGCGTTCTCTGGGACCACGTGCTTCAACGACACGCCGCCCATCGGTCGTGATGGGAATCGGTTCTTGCGCAACGCCGGCAGGAATACCGCGGGCCACTGGAGGCCCTTCGACTGGTGCACGGTCGCGATGGTCACCGCGTCGGGCGTCGCATATCCGACGTCGGCATCTGCATCCGCATAAAAGTCTGCTGCCTGATGCTTCAGCCACTTCGCGAAGCCTTCGTATTTCGCCTTCGGTTCGGTGGTGAAGTAGACCTGCTCATAGTCGGAAATGACCTGACTGAACTTGCCGAGCTGGTAGAAGACGAGTTCGGCCCGGCCCGGAGCGCCTGGCATGGACTCCTCGCGCATGTCGAGCGCGGCGAGAAAGTCGAGGTACAGACGCTGAATGTTGTAAAAGGCGCGCCGCTTGCCGGAGTCGAAGTCCCGGCCCGTATCCACGACGGCGAGCGCTTTCGCCCAATCGGATCCGGTCGGAATGAGCGCTGCCGCATCCCATAGGGCTCGGAGTTGCGCCGCGTCGATTTCTCGAACGACATACTGAAAGATGCCGAGGACAGCCTGGATCTCCGGGCTCTCAAAGAGCCGGTTGAGGCCCTTTACGATGAACGGGATGCCGCGTCGGCGGAGCTCAGCGACAACAGGCTCCGAGTCTCTCGCCACGGATCGAAAAAGGATGGCGCAGTCAGACCACGAGAGCCCGCGGTGTTCTCCATCGGGCTTGTCGCGGAACGCTACGCCTCGGAGATGCTCGATTCGGTCAACGATCCAGCGTGCCTCCGCCTCTGGATCGTCAAACGTGAGCGCGACAAGGTCGCCTCGTTCCCACGTCTGGTGCCCAGCCGCCACCATCGCCTTGGGAAGGCGCTCCGTTGCTGGAATGCGTTCCGCTACGGAGCGCCCCAATTCGACAACTCCGCGGCTCGAGCGAAAGTTGTCGTCGAGTCGCACCTGCATAACACCTGAGTAGCGCCGGCCGAAGGTCACGATGTTCGAGACCTGGCTGCCGCGCCATTGATAGATCGTTTGATCGTCGTCGCCGACGACGCAGAGATTGGCTCCGAACCGTACCAACCCCTTCACGAGGCGTTCTTGCAGCGGGTTCACATCCTGGTACTCGTCGACGACCACGAAGCGGATGTCGTCCTTGATGTGCTGCTGAACACGCCCGAAGTCGTCATCCTCCATCGGGTCACCCTCGAGATAGCTGACCGCGCTTCGGATGATCTCGGTGTAGTCGAAGCGAGCGTTGTCCTTTAGTAGACCCAGATATTTGTCACACGATTCGATCACGCCGCTCGGGACCGCGTTGAAGTCGACTTCGTCTTCACGCAGCACGCTGAGCACTTGTAGGTAGAGTTTTGAATCGATGTAGCGCCGAAGCGTGCCTTGCTTAGCGCTGGTCGGGCAGGTGGTGAGCCCAGACTTCGCGCTATATCGATCGACGAAGAGCTGCGCCGTGATTTCGGTCAGTACAGAGAACTTGAACTTCTCCGGAACAAGCCGCTGTAAGAGGTCCAGGCAGTATCCGTGCATCGTGCCGATGTACATCTCGGCCAACCCGATGACGTTGCCGATCTCCTTCTGCACGATCGAAAGGACGCGCTCCTTCAACTCGGCGGCTGCTTTTTCCGTAAACGTGAACGCGATGACGTTGCGTGGCTTCACGCCAGGTTGAGCCAAGATCTTGGCAATGCGCTGGGAGATGACCTGCGTCTTGCCAGAGCCCGCGCAGGCGATGATCTGCAGCGGTCGATCCAGACAAGCGATAGCGTCCGCTTGCGCCCTCGTGTAGCTCGTCATGATCATCCCATTGTCACCGAAACGGCTGGCCTACGCACGACGTCGCATGCGGATGCAGGGCGCAAACAATAGGGGGTGCAACGAATTGTTGCACCCCGTCGCCGACCTGACGGCCAGACGCGTTGCCGAAAACCGACGTAGCCGATCGTACCGATGCGCGTGTAGGCATCGACACAGGTGGTGTATGAAATGAAGCAATGTCCCGCCTGAACGACCTGCTACGCGAGCTACGAAGCAGGGAGCCCGACCTCGCACGCGACCTTGAGCGCGAGGTGTCCGCTCTCGCCGATCGACGCGCGTTCGGCCTGAATTTCGAGCGACACGTCCCGGAAGCCGTGGAACTACCCGGGCGCAAGATCAGGAAGGGAGACAAGGTTCGCGTGCTCCCTCCGCGGAAGAAGGCGCCGAAAAACTGGGATGATCATGTCTGGCGAGTAATCGGTGTCGATCGCACCGCGGGCACCGCGACGCTGGAGCGGCTTGCGACGAAGTCGGGTTCGAAGGAACCAATGCTCGAGGAGGTCGTCGCACTGGAAACGCGAAGCGCTGCACTCGACGACTTGATCGTGGTGGCGGAGTTTCGCGACTCGATCTATCCGGGCCTGGTTTCCACCGGCAAGGTCGAGCGGGGCGGCGATAAGCCGTTTCACACCGTCATCAACGCGGAGAACTTCCACGCGCTCCAGACCCTGCTCTTTACACATCGCAGCAAGGTCGACTGCATCTACATCGACCCCCCGTACAACACGGGCGCGAAGGATTGGAAGTACAACAATGACTATGTCGAGGGTGATGATCTCTACCGCCACTCGAAGTGGCTGGCGTTCATGGAACGGCGGCTACTCCTCGCAAAGGAGCTACTGAATCCGGCCGACTCCATGCTGATCGTTACGATCGACGAAAAGGAGGTCCACCGCCTTGGGCTCCTCGTTGAGCAAGTGTTTCCTGAGGGCCGCCAGCAGATGGTCACCACTGTTACCAACCAGCGCGGCGTTGCACGCGGACAGGAGTATGCACGGGTCGACGAGTACGCGATCGTGGTGCTTCTCGGCGAGGCGAAGGTGGCCCAGGGACCGGATGACATGCTGACCTCCGGAGAAACGCAGGCCGCGCAGCGGGTCGACATCTGGAATCGTCTCATGCGTCGCGGATCCAACTCGGCTCGATCGGACCGACCTGGGCTCTTTTACCCGATCTACGTCGATCCACAGCGTCGAGCCATTGTGGACGTTGGGGAGCCGCTCCGTCCGGATCAGCATCGGTCGGAAGCACCGGATCGACCCGGCCTTGACACCGTCCTTCCGAAGCGGACCAGCGGCGACGACGGGTATTGGACCGTTGGCCCGGAAACACTCAGGAAGAACATCCAGAAGGGGTACGTCAAGGTTGGAGCGCGGACGCGAGCGGGAGACTCATGGTCAATCAGCTATCTAATCTCGAAGGACATCAAGCGCGTTGAGAGTGGCGAGATCAAGACGATCGGACGCGATGCAAACGGCGCCCTTATTCTTGAGCTTGATGCGGATGTTGAGCGATCGAGACTCCCGAGAACGGTCTGGCATCGCGACTCTCACAACGCGGGGACGTATGGCTCCGAACTCCTCGGCCGATTTATTCCCGGTCGAAAGTTCCCCTTCCCGAAGAGCTTGTACCTTGTCGAAGACATGCTTCGCACTGCCGTCGGCGCGAAGCCCAACGCTGTCATCGTCGATTTCTTCGCAGGATCCGGAACGACAGCGCACGCCGTGATGAGGCTCAATAAGCAAGATAGCGGTCGCCGTCAGTGCATCTCAGTGACAAACAACGAGGTCGCTGCTGACGAACAGAAGGACCTGCGCGACAAGGGGCTCCGCCCCGGTGACCAGGACTGGGAGCGGTGGGGAATCTGCGAGTACATAACCAAACCTCGAATCGAGGCAGCCATCACCGGAAAGTCGACGGCTAACGAACTAGTCAAGGGCGAGTACAAGTTCACCGACGAGTTCCCCATGTCTGACGGCCTCCAAGAGAACGTCGAGTTCTTTACTCTGACCTACGAAGCGCCGCTGCGCGTCTCGTCCAATCGCGAGTTTACCAAGATCGCTCCGCTTCTTTGGCTGCGTGCGGGGGCAGTTGGTCGCCACATCAACGATGTTTCGAAGGGCTGGGACATCGCCGAAGCCTACGGAGTGCTTGCGGACCTTGATCATGCGAAGGCCTTTCTGAAGGCGCTGGCCTCGAAGGCAACTGTCAGGGTTGCCTTCATCGTCACCGACGAAGATCGACTGTTCGAGTCCGTGTCGCAGCACCTTCCTAGCCACGTGGAGCCGGTACGCCTCTACGAGGCATACCTCCGCAATTTCGAGATCGAGTCCGGCCGAGGTTCGTTGTGAAGTTCACGCTAAAAGACTATCAAGCGGATGCTGTCGAGGACGTTCTCGCGCACCTCCAGCGGGCTCGCGAGAAGTTCAAGACCAAGGGCGAAAACTCCTCCTTCTCTCTGGCAGCCACAACCGGCGCCGGCAAGACGGTGATGGCCGCGGCGGTCATCGAGGCGCTTTTTTGGGGCAGCGAGACCTTCGATGTAGCGCCAGACACAGGCGCAGTCGTGCTGTGGTTCTCAGACAGCCCAGATCTGAATGTTCAGACGTTCAACCGGCTTCGACAAGCGTCGGAAAAGTTCACTTACTCAAACCTCGTCCACATCGAGCCACCGTTCGCACAGCCGCGTCTCGATCCGGGCAAAGTCTACTTCCTCAATACGCAGAAGCTCAGCGCGAAGTCCTTGCTCGTGCGTGGCCATGTGGACGACGCACCGGTAGAGCAAGCACGGTTGCCGGGCTTCGCGGCGGCGCCGCCTGACACACAGGGATGGACGATTTGGGAGACGCTCGCCAACACGATCAATGCCAAGGATCTCACGCTGTATCTCGTGCTCGACGAGGCGCATCGCGGGTTTGGCACGAAGACTAATACGGAGAAACCAACGATCGTTCGTCGGCTCGTCAACGGAGCTGGGTCTCGTCCTCCCATCCCGATCGTTTGGGGCATCTCCGCAACGATCAAGAACTTCGAGGAAGCGATGCAGGTCGCGGAGGCCACCAAAAACCGGCGCCCGCTCCCTGCGATCACTGTAGACCCTAGTCGAGTGCAAGAGTCCGGACTCGTCAAGGACACACTTGTACTCGACATCCCGAACGAGGCGGGTAATTTCGACTCCGTTCTCGTCCGGCGTGCCGCACGCAAGCTGCGAGACTCTGCGAAACGATGGGCAGAGTACTCGGCAGCCCAACAGCTGGTCGAGAACGTCCAGCCGCTACTGGTCTTGCAGGCACCGAACACGCCGGACCCGGAACAAATTGGCGTCGCACTCGACACCATATTCTCCGAATATCCAGAGTTAAGCCGCGCGTCAGTGCGGCACGTGTTTGGCGAACACACCACGCAGACATTTGGCTCCTGGAAGGTCGACTGGATCGAGCCCCAGCGCGTGCAAGATGAAACCTCCGTCCGCATACTCGTCGCGAAGGACGCGATCTCGACGGGCTGGGACTGCCCGCGGGCCGAAGTGCTCGTTTCGTTCCGCCCGGCTAAAGACAACACACACATCACGCAGTTGCTCGGTCGGATGGTTCGCAATCCACTCGCCCGTCGCATTCCAGGCGATGAGCGCCTGAACGCCGTCGACTGCATCTTGCCGTTCTTCGATCGCTCGACGGCGGTCAAGGTCGTCCGCTTCCTAACCGGCGACCTCGAATCGATGCCCGGCGGGCAGAAGAAGGCGGTGATTGATGGCAAGGAGCTAGTTCCGAATCCGAAGGTCTCCGAAGCCGTGTGGGAACTTTGGGGAACGCTTCCGACCGAAACGCTGCCGCAACGTGGTGCGAAACCCGTGAAGCGCCTGATCGCACTTGCTCAGGCCCTCGCGGCTGACGCAATCGCCCCCGGTGCGCTCGCCAACGTCGAGAAGGAGCTGCACAGAATCCTCGACGGATATGCAACCCGCTACGGAGACAAGCTCGACGCAGCTGTCCAGGAAATCTGGGACGTGCACGTGCAGCAGATCGCTGGTCGCTTTGGGAAGACGGGACTGAGCTACGCGGAGTTTATTGAACGCGCCGACGATCGCGCTATCCGCACTGGATTTGAAGGCGCGAAGAAGGCGTTCGGTGCCGACATCGCTCAATCATACGTCAACCACCTTGCTGGCCCGGACGACCATAACTCCGATGACGATGGGCTGCGAGCAGCGTACGTGCGCGCTGCCGCGCTCGCCACGGTCAAAGAAGTCCGCGACAAGGTGGATGCCGAAGCGCTTGAGCTGACACAGACGCTTTTCGACAAGCACCGCGTTGCGATTAAGGCGCTCCCCGACGTGCGCCAGCAGGACTACGAAGACATTCGGGCTATGGCCACGGAGCCGCAGCGCGGTAGCCTTCGCCGGCCTCGAACTCGCATCGAAGGCTACTCGGTCGAGGAGGGCGACCAGATCATACCGGCCCAGCTCGTCGCGCTACATCTGATGTCCGACGCCGACGGCCAATTCCCTCTGACGACACTCAATGGTTGGGAACGCGAAATCGTCGCGACGGAGCTCGCCCGTCCCAATGCGCGTGGTTGGTATCGCAACCCTTCGCGCGCGGCCGTCGATTCGCTTGCAATTGCCTATCGAGGCGACACAGGAAACTGGCGGACGATGCACCCGGACTTCGTCTTCTTTCACGAGGTCCGCGGCAAGGTCGTTGCTTCCATCGTCGATCCACATGGGCATCACCTCGAAGACGCCTTGATCAAGCTCAAGGCGCTCGCATCGTTCGCCAAGAGATATGGAGCGTCATTCCACCGTATCGAGGCCGTAGCCGAGGTGGACGGCAAGATGCGCCTCATCGACATGCAGAGTGAAATCGCGCGAACCACAGTCTTGGTTTCGACGGACAGCGCCGAAACGCTCTACCGGTCCGGAATCGCCGTCGGCTACTCCATGTGAGCCTCAACCACGCGACGTCATAGCGCGGCCTCGCTCCTGCTCGATGGAGGCACACGTCCCGTGACTCGCGCACGCTCGGCCGTCTGTTCGTCTCCGAATCCGCGCTTGTTCGTCATAGCCACGTGCGATAGCACGCGTCGTGAATCCCCTGGCCGTGTTCGCACTGATCGTCGGCGGGGTCGCTCTGATTGCTCGTGCCTTCAAAGACGAGCCGTCCGAATCCAAGCCGATTGAGAACCCGCGCGCGTTCATTAGCTTCGACTTCGACAACGACCTGAACCAGAAGAACCTGTTCGCGGGCCAGTGCAGCAAGAAGTCACCGACGACGTTCTCCGCGCAAGACTGGTCGTCCAAGGAAGCGCTCCCAGAGAAGGAGTGGGAAAAGCTCATCCACGAAAAGATCGGGCGTTGCCATTTCATGTTCGTGCTCGTGAGTCCAACGAGCCATCGCGCGACGGGCGTCGCGAAGGAGATCGCGATGGCGGCGGCGCAGAAGGTTCCCGTCGCTGGTGTCTATATCGCTGGTGCTAACGCCGCGACGCCGTTGCCCAAAGGGCTGTCGCGCGACCGCACATACGCATGGGAATGGAAGCCGATCGCGGAGGCAGTCGAACGCATGTTGAAGGAGGCCAAGAACCGGTAGGAGATCTTTACTGAACAACCGCGCCGCGAAAAAATGCCGCGGCGGGATCTCTCCCGATTTCCTGGCAGAGTCCTTGTAGTTGCGCCTGTTCTGCGAGTGGCAGTTCGGGCTGTTCCTGCTCGTGCGTCAGAGCCGCGTGCATTAATTGCGCTCGCTACCGACGAAGGAACAGTCATGGCCGATCCCCGCGCTTTCATCAGCTTCGACTTCGACAACAACGAGGCCCACAAGAACTTGTTCTCTGGCCATTGCCGGAAGGACTCGCCGACGCCGTTTTCCGCAGAGGACTGGTCGTCGAAAGAGCCGCTGCCGCAG
>JAEWIJ010000159.1 GCA_023387235.1 Pseudomonadota bacterium | reverse complement strand
CGCAGGGTACGCGCCCGCTGCCGCACACCATGCGCGAGACGACGCTGCCACCCTCGCTCACCGCGAGCCTTGCGCGGCTGGCCGGCCGCGAGCCGCCGAAGTCGCCTGAGCCGCCGCGCGATCCGCCGCCTCCGCAGCGCTCGCGGTCCGACGCCTGATCGGCGCGTCGACGTCGATCCGCACGCGCACGTGGCAGGGCGGCAATGGCGCGCGGGCAAGGATTTGGCTAAGCTGGCCTCCTGCGTTGCGAGTTTGCGTCAGGATTGTCATGCAAGGATTTGAGAATGCCCGCCGAAATCCACCTCGGATGGGGCATTGCACGCGCCTGTGCCGACCGCGGCGCAGGGCTCTGATCGGCGGTCTTTGCATGGGGCTGATGGTGCTCGCGGCTGCGGTGCCGGACGGCGCCATTGCGCAGACCGAAGCCGTGCCATCCTCCGAACGCCGGTCGTCCGCCGGCAAGACCCTGATCGAGAGAATTGCCGAGTGGCTGCATGAGACGAACCGCGCGCACCAGGATCTGCTCGCGCGCCTGAGCCGTCCTGTCGAGGGTGCCCCGACCGCGCCATCGACCGCACCCAAGGTCGCGGAGCCGCCCGCCGGGGCGCCGGTACCTCTCGCACCGGCACCCGCACCGGCGAAACCCGCCGCACCCGAGCCGCAGATCGCGCGCCAGCCCGATGATCCGGCGCGCGCGGAAGCGTTGAAGCGGGCTGAGGAGAAGCTTGCGGCCGAGGAAGCGCGCCGCGTCGCGGACGAGCAGCAGGCCGAGGCCGCGCGCCGTCAGCAGGAGGCTGCTCGCAAGGAGGCGGAAGCCGTTGCCGAACGGGAGCGTGCGGAAGCGGCGCGCCGCGCGGTGATCGCCGAACGCGAAGCGTCCGAAAAGCGCCGTCAGGAAGAAGAAGCCCGTCTGCTTGAGCAGGCCCGCCGCGAACGCGAGGCCCGTGAGGCCGAGGAGACGGCGCGGGCGAAGCTCGAAGCCGAGCAGAAGGCGCGCGCCGCCGAAGTGCGCCGCCAGGCCGAAGCGCTCGCCAAGGACATGGCCGAGCGTCAGGCGACGGAAGCGGAAACGCGCGCCGCCGAGGCGCGTGTGCGCAGGATGGCTCAGGATGCCGAGCGCCAGCAGCGCGAGGAAGCCCGAAGGCTCGCAGAAGCCGCCGACCGCGCCGATGCGGAGCGTGCACAGCTCGCCGAGAAGCGGGCGCGGGAGGCCGCCGCAGCCCGCGCTGTCGAGGAGCGCAAGCGTCAGGCGGAGCAGCAGGCCCGCGAAGCCGAGGCGCGCAAGCTTGCCGAGGCGGCCGCGCAGGCCGCTGATGCGCGTCGCCGCGCGGAGGAGCAGCAGGCCAAGCTCGCCGCGGAGAAGCAGCTTGCCGAGGCGCGTGCCGAGGCCGAGCGCGTGCGCAAGGCGGCCGAGCAGGCGCGGCCCGAACCCGAGTCTCGGTCTGCGGCCCAGGCTGCGGCTCAGACGGAGGCGCGTACCAGGGACGGGGGAACCAGCTCGGCGGCGGTCGTCGGTTCGTCGCCGCCGGCCGTTACGCCGCCGCGCGCGGCGCCTTCGCGCAAGAAAGCGCAGCAGGCTGCCGCCATACGCAGGCGCGCGCGTGTGCGCGCCGCCGAGGCGAAGTGCCGCTCGTGCACGCCGGCCGAGCGTTCCGCGCGAAAGAAGGCGCGCGTCGCGGGATACAGCCGCAAGGCCCGCCGCGCGGTCAAGGTCCGCGACGATATCTTCATGTGCCATCCGAGGAAGCGCACGCGCAATTCGCGCATTTCCCGGAACTAGCGCTCCTCCGGCATTGTTGCGTGCATAGGTCCGTCGCGCAGGCGCGCAATCTCACGCGCCCGGTGCTATGACCTGACCAGCCAGCCGCCTACCCAGCAAAGAAGCCGCAAGGCAGCGGCCGAGGAGCCCATTCATGCAGCTCGAAGCGAGCCAGAAACCGGCGCAGCGCGCGAAGGCCGCGCGGGGCGGCTCGCTCAGGGCGCTCGGCGGCATCCTGCCCTATGTGTGGCCGCACGATCGGCCGGACCTCAAGCGCACGGTCGTCGTCTCGCTCGTCCTCATGCTCGTTGCCAAGCTGGTAACGGTCGCCATGCCGTTCACCTACAAGTGGGCGACCGACGCGCTCGTTGCCGCGGCCGGCGGCAAGCAGCCGAGCGGTCTGGAATGGAACTGGCTGATCGGCGCGCCGATCGCCGCAACGCTGCTCTATGGCGCATCGCGCATCGCGATCGTCGTGTTCTCGCAGGCGCGCGAGGGCCTCTTCGCCAAGGTGGCGATGAATGCCGTGCGCCAGCTCGCGCTCGTCACCTTCGAGCATATGCACGAGCTCTCGCTGCGCTTTCATCTCGAGCGCAAGACCGGCGGCCTCACGCGCGTGCTCGAGCGCGGCCGCGACGGCATCGAGAACATCACGCGCATGACGCTTATGACGTTCATCCCGACGCTCGTCGAGTTCGCGCTGGTCCTCGGCGTGCTCGCCTACGCGTTCGACTGGCGCTACGTCGTCGTCGTATCGGCGATGATCGGCCTCTATCTGTGGTTCACGATCTTCGCGACCGAGTGGCGCATGCGCATCCGCCGCACGATGAACGAGAGCGACAGCGACGCCAACACCAAGGCGATCGACAGCCTGCTCAACTACGAGACGGTCAAGTATTTCGGTGCCGAGGCGCGCGAGGCGCAGCGCTATGACGCCTCGCTCGCGACCTACGAGCGCGCGAGCACACGCACGTACACCTCGCTCGCCTGGCTCAATGCCGGCCAGGCCATCATCTTCACGGTGGGCCTCACGATCTGCATGGTCATGTCGGCGCGCGATGTGATCGCGGGCACGAATACGCTCGGCCAGTTCATCATGGTCAATGCGCTCATGCTCCAGCTTTTCATCCCGATGAACTTCATGGGTGCGGTCTACCGCGACATCAAGCAGGGCATTACCGACATCGAGAGCATGATGGATGTGCTGGAGCAGCCGCCCGAAGTGGCCGACCGTCCGGGCGCGCCCGCGCTGGCGGTCAGCGGCGGCGCGGTGCGCTTCGAAAACGTGCGCTTTCACTACGACGCCGAGCGGCCGATCCTCGAGGATCTTTCGTTCGAGGTGCCGGCGGGAAAGATGGTCGCGATCGTCGGGCCGTCCGGCGCGGGGAAGTCCACGATCAGCCGCATCCTGCTGCGCTTTTACGACGTTGCCGGCGGGCGGGTGACCATCGACGGCCAGGATATCCGCGACGTCACGCAGGAGAGCCTGCGCGCGGCCATCGGCGTCGTGCCGCAGGACACGGTGCTCTTCAACGATACCATTCTCTACAATCTGAAGTACGGCCGCCCCGATGCCAGCCAGGCCGAGATCGAGAATGCCGCGCACCTCGCCCGCATCGATGCCTTCATCAAGACGCTGCCCGAGGGCTACGACACCATGGTCGGCGAGCGCGGCCTGAAACTCTCCGGCGGCGAGAAGCAGCGTGTCGCGATCGCGCGCACCATCCTCAAGGCGCCGCCCATTCTCATGCTCGACGAGGCGACGAGCGCGCTCGACAGCCATACCGAGAAGGAAATCCAGGACGCGCTCGACCGGATCGCGAAGGATCGCACGACGCTCGTTATTGCCCATCGCCTCTCGACGATCGTCACCGCCGACAACATCATCGTGCTCGACAAGGGCCGGCTCGTCGAGCAGGGCACGCACGCCGAGCTTATGGCGCGCGACAGGCTCTACGCCTCGTTATGGAACCGCCAGCGCCAGGCGGAGAAGGCGCGCGAGGAGCTGGCCGCCGCATTGGCCCAGGAAGGCGCGCGCCTATCCGGCGGGCATATCATTCCTGAAGATATCGCGCGCGATCCGGAGAAGACGGATCGCGGCAATATCGAAATGTGAAGCACTCAGCGCGGCGCGAGACGGATGGCGCCGTCGAGGCGGATGCATTCCCCGTTGAGCATCACGTTCTCGCAGATGTGCGTCGCGAGTGCCGCGTACTCCGTCGCGCTGCCGAGGCGCGAGGGGAACGGCACGGACGCCGCGAGCGCATTGCGTGCCTCCACCGGAAGGCCGTCGAACATCGGCGTATGGAAAAGCCCCGGCAGAATGGCGCAGACCCGAATGCCGCTCTGGGCGAGATCGCGCGCGACCGGCAGCACCATCGACTTCACGCCGCCCTTCGATGCCGCATAGGCAACCTGCCCGATCTGGCCGTCCTCCGCCGCGACCGAGGACGTATTGATCATGACGCCCCGCTCGCCGTCGGGGCCGATCGGATCGAGCGTCAGCATCCCCGCCGAGCTCTTCGACATCATGAGGAAGGTGCCGATCAGGTTGATCGAGATGACGCGTGCGAAGCTCGCGAGATCGTGCGGCACCGGCGGGGCGCCGTCCTTGCCCTTGCGCGCCGTGCGCTGCCCGATGGCGATGCCGGCGCAGTTCACGAGAATGCGCTCCTGACCGTGCGCCTTGCGTGCCGCGGCGAGCGCTGCGTCGACATCGGCTTCGCTCGTCACGTCACACTTCGCGAACGTGCCGCCGATCTCCTTCGCGAAGGCCGTTCCGGCAGCTTCGTTGACGTCGAGGATGGCGACCTTGACGCCTTTCCCCGAAAGCGCGCGTGCCGTCGCGGCGCCGAGGCCGGAAGCGCCGCCGGTGATCACGGCGGCAATGTCTTTTCCAAGCTGCATGGTCGATGCTCCTTTGAGATTTCGAGGCGCGGCGCTTCCGGCCGCGATGCATTTCGTTGTTCGGTGAATGAGCCGCTCGTGCGCGGCTCAGATCTCCTTCGCCATCTCGCGCAGACGGAACTTCTGGATCTTGCCCGTCGAGGTCTTCGGCACTTCGGCGAACACCACGTGGCGCGGGCACTTGTAGTGCGCAAGGCGCTCGCGGCACCACGCTATGACGTCGGACGCGAGCAGCTCCGTGCCGGGCTTCAGCTCGATGAAGGCGCAGGGCGTCTCGCCCCATCGCTCGTCGGGCTTGGCGATGACCGCGCAAGCGGCGATCGAAGGATGCTTGTAGAGCACGTCCTCGACCTCGATCGAGGAGATGTTCTCGCCGCCCGAGATGATGATGTCCTTCGAGCGGTCCTTGAGCTGGATGTAGCCGTCGGCATGGAGCACGCCGAGATCGCCCGAATGGAACCAGCCGCCCGCAAAAGCCTCGTCCGTCGCCTGCGGGTTCTTGAGATAGCCCTTCATGACGATATTGCCGCGGAACATGACCTCGCCAATGGTCTGGCCGTCACTCGGCACGACCTCCATGGTCTCGGGGTTCATGACGGTGAGCCCGTCGAGCGCGGCATAGCGCACGCCCTGGCGCGCCTTCTTCTGCGCGCGCGCTGAGGCATCGAGCACGTCCCAATCGCTCTTCCACTCGTTGACGGTGGCCGGACCATAGGTCTCGGTCAGGCCGTAGACGTGCGTGACGTCGAAGCCCGCCTGCTCCATGCGCGAGAGCACGGCCTCGGGCGGCGGCGCGGCTGCCGTGATGAACTGCACGCGGTGCGGGAGCGCGCGGACCTCGTTGGGCGTCGCATTGAGCAGCGTCGACATCACGATCGGGGCGCCGCAGAGATGCGTGACGTTATGCTCGGCCATGGCTTCAAAGATCGCCCCGGCCCGGACCCATCGGAGACAGACGTGCGTGCCGGCCGCCGCCGTCACCGTCCACGGGAAGCACCAGCCATTGCAGTGGAACATCGGCAGCGTCCAGAGATAGACGGAGTGCCGGCTCATCTGCGCGGAGACGATGTTGGCGTAACACATGAGGTGCGCGCCGCGGTGATGGTAGACCACGCCCTTGGGATTGCCCGTGGTGCCCGACGTGTAGTTGAGCGAAATCGCGTCCCACTCGTCGTCGGGTGTGCGCCACTTGAAGCCCGCGAAGCCGCGCTTGATGAAGTCCTCGTACTCGACCGGGCTCAGCCGCTCGCCGACCTGCGGGAACTCCGGATCGTCGTACTCGACGAGACGCGGCTTCACGCGGCACTTCTCGATGGCTTCCTTGATGGTCGCGGAGAACTCGCGGTCGTAGATCAGGACCTTGGACTCGGCGTGATCGAGCTGGAAGGCGACGATCGCGGCATCGAGCCGGGTGTTGATCGAGTGCAGCACGGCGCCCGTCATCGGCACGCCGAAGTGGGCTTCCAGCATCGGAGGCGTATTCGGGAGCATGACCGAGACGGTGTCGCCGGGACCGATCCCGAGCCAGGCGAGCGCGGAGGCGAGGCGGCGCGCGCGCTCGTAGAGCTGGGAATAGGTAAAGCGCTGGTGTCCGTGGATGACGGCGATGTGGTCCGGATGGACGGTGGCCGAGCGCTCCAGAAAGGTCAGCGGCGTCAGCGGCTGGTAGTTAGCCGGCGTCTTGCCGAGGTGCGTGTCGTAGGGACTGCGGGACATGGAGCCGCTCGTTTGAGGAAGGCGGCCGCGAGGGCCTTGAGGCGGAAGCTAGCCGACGGCCGGGATCGCAGCAACGGCGGCGATGGTCATCCGCGAGCGGTTCATATGCAACGGCAGGATGGTGCCGAGCGTTCGCTGATAAGAGAAAGGAGGCCGGCCTATCTTTCAGGCCGCGTCACATATCGGTGAGATGATGAAAAAGCGAATCATCCAACCGCGGCAAATCTGCCAAAGATATGGCGCAATCGATTGGAATGAATGGGTTTCGCTTGCGACGCGATGCCGAAGCGGTCATGCTGTCGAGAGCACTATGGCGTGGGCTGATGGGCGTTTGATCCGTCGGCCGTGCGCGGCCCGAAATCCCCGAACCGCCTGAGAGGCCTTCTGCCATGCGGCGCGCTGCCTTTTGTCTGTTTTCCACGATTGCACTCGCCGCCGCGGTACCGGCTCTGGCACAGGATACCGCTCCCGCGGCAGAGCGGGCGGCGCCGGTCGTCGATCCTGCGGCGCTCACGTCCAAAGTGCGTGCTGAGGGCGACGCGAATGTCGCGCCGGCCGCGACACCCGCCCCAGTGACCGAGGCGGCGCCTGAGAGCAGCCCGATCATGACATCGTCGATCCCGGAGACGAAGCCATCGAGCCAGGACGCGCCGGCCGCCAGCGAGCCCGCTGCCGAACCCGCAGCGCAGGATACGGCGACGCCTTCCGCCGCGCCTGAGACCACACCGACGCCAGCGAGCCCGACACCGGCTCCGCAGCACGCGACGCCCGATCCTGCGCCGCAGGCACCGCCCACCGTTGCCGCCCCCGTCGAGCCGTCGCCGCCGGCGCTCAACACCGCGCTTCTTGCCTCCATCGACGGCAGCAAGCCGAGCGCGCGCCAGAGCCAGGAGCGCGAGTGGCACGAGGCGATCAGCGGCTTCTACTCCGCCCGCAAGGGACAGCCTGTATGGGTGACGGACAGCGGTCTCAGCACGAATGCGGACGCCCTGGTGGCCGAAATGCGCCGCGCTGACGAATGGGGCCTCGATCCCAAGGCATTCGACGTCGCGGGTCTGCCGACCGGCAGCGCCACGCCCGAAGCGCTGGCCGCGGCCGAGCTCAAGCTCACCAACGCCCTGATCACCTATGCTTGGCACGCGCGCGGCGGGCGTCTCGACCCCTCGCAGCTCAGCAAGTGGCTCGACCAGTCGCCGCGCCCGCTCGACGTGAAAGTGTTGCTCGACCAGTTCGCCGCCACCAGTGATCCGTCGCTCGCGCTGCAGAAGCTTCACCCGCAGCATCGCCAATTCGAGCTCCTGCGCCAGGCCTACCTGAAGGCGCGCGGCAGCAAGGAAGAGGCTGAGCAGGAGGATCCGCGCGAAGTCACGATCGAGAAGGGTCCGGTCGTCCGTCTCGGTGCCCGTCATGCGGATGTCGAACTCGTGCGCCGCAGGCTGGAAGTGCCAGCTCGTGCGCAGGATGATGCCGATCTCTATGACGAGGATGTCGCGGCGGCTGTGCGCGAATTTCTCGGCCCGACCTATCGCGACCGCCGGGGCCGCACGATCAAGCGGGAGGCCCATCCTGCGCTCACGAACTACACCCGGTCGCAGCTCAGCAAGCCGATCCGCAAGGCCGAAAAGAGCAGCAAGCCGACGCTCAAGCAGTATCTGGTCAATCTCGAGCGCTGGCGCTGGATGCCGGAGAACCTCGGGGCGACGTACGTCTGGAACAACCTTCCCGAGTACACGACGCGCGTGGTCCGCAATGGGCAGGTCATCCATCAAGAGCGCATCATCATCGGCAAGCCGACCAATCAGACCCCGGTCTTCTCGGACGAAATGTCGTTCGTGGTCTTCCATCCCGATTGGGGCGTACCGGGCACCATCAAGGTGACGGATCTGCTGCCGGCGCTGCAGGCGGGCGACGATTCGATCCTCGAACGCCGCAACATGCGGATCGTGCACGGTAACCGCACTGTCCGCGCCTACGAGATCGACTGGGATCGCACCGACATTCGCACTGTGTCCGTCATCCAGGATCCGGGTCCGAGCAATCCGCTCGGCCAGCTCAAGTTCATGTTCCCGAACAAGCATGACGTCTACATGCACGATACGCCCACCAAGAATCTCTTCGACTCGAAGGTGAGGGCGTACAGCTCGGGCTGCATCCGCGTGCGCAATCCGCTCCGTCTCGCCGAGCTCGTCTTCGGCCAGGACCGCAACTGGACGATGACGGACATCACCGAATTGCTGAAACCCCGTGCGGCGCAGAACAACCGGGTGAATCTCAACCGGCGCGTTCCCGTCCACAACACCTACTTCACACTGCTCGCCGACGAGCACGGTGAGATGACGAACTTTGCCGACGTCTACGGCCACGACAAGCGCATCCGCGCGGCGCTTCTGGACGGCGAGAGCATCGCTTCCGTCGCGCGCACCGACCCGGCAGCCGAGCTCGACCGCAAGGTCAAGGCTCTCGCCTCGAACCCGCGTCCGCGGCGCGAAGAGTACAGCGGTGGCTGGGGTGGCTGGGGTTGGGGGCCGCCGCCGCGTGGGCGCCGGGGCTACTCCAACAACGACTTCTTCTCGGGAATCTTCGGCAACTGAAGGCATCAGCCTCAGGCACTGGGCGTCAGGCAGCAGGCTTTAAGCCGCGGCTTGGCGCCTTGCGCGCTTGAGCCGTCGCGTGGCGCTGCGGCGCTGCGCGAGATCCATCTGCATGATGTAGATCTCGGTCACCTCGAACCCGAGGAAGACGCCCGGCCCGGCATTGATGGTCGAGCCCTGGTCGCGACGATCGGCCATCATGATGCCCGCATCGAACCGGCCCTCGATAGTCTCGAACAGGCTTCTCGCCTCGTCCGTCTGCGCCACGACGACAATGTGGTCGTAGGCTTCGTCCAGCGCGTCGAGCACGAGGTTGATCCAGTCGGTGTCGAGCGGGCGCGACGGGTCGGCTGGCGCGCCGGCTGCGATGAAATGCGCGTCGCTCTCGGGAAGGCGCGCAATGACGTCATCGAAGCTGGCCCGGTTGTCGAGCAGGTCGTTCATGCCCGGTCGCGTGGCGGCGCCGAGCTTTGCAGCAACGCCCCGGCCGTCGCGCGACCAGTCGACGAGCACGCAGCGCCGACCGGCGACGGCGAGCGTGGAGACGAGATCGCGTGCCTCGGCCGCGCCGTCCATGCGGTCGGCAACCAGCAGCGTGCGGTAGCCTTTGCGCCCCTTCGCGCGGCCGGCGAGGTGGCGGGCTGAGTCGGCCATCGTCGAGAGAATGACGAACTGGCTTGGCTCCGCCGCCGGGAATTGGGGCGCCGCTAGCGCGTCGGCGGCTGCTTTCGGCGTGTATTCCTCCGCGGTAAAGCTCCGAAGCTCGGTCCGGCGCGTTTCGGTCATCTGCGGCTCGAGCCGCACGTCGGCGCGGTCGCGGGCGG
>JAEWIJ010000139.1 GCA_023387235.1 Pseudomonadota bacterium | reverse complement strand
TCGGCCATCCGATCGGCGCCTCGGGCCTGCGCATGATCTACGAGATCTACCTGCAGATGCTCGGCCGCGCCGGCCCCCGCCAGCGCCAGGACGAGCCGACACTCGGCCTCACGCACAATCTCGGCGGCTTCCCGCACCAGAATGTGTGCTCGATCTCGATCATCGGCCGCTACGGGGTTTAGGCGGCTTTGCACTCGCGATGGGCGGTTTCGTGCCCATCGCCGCTTTGCGCACGGCCTCTGCCGTTGCCTTGTCGGCCGGGTAGAACGCCTCGATCGCGATCTCCGCGAGCGTGATATCGACGGGTGTGCCGAACACCGTCGTCGTCGAGAAGAATGACAGCATCCCATCCGGCGTCATCAGTTGCAGTGGCACGACCACGTAGCCGAAGTCGCGCTTCGGCGCCGGCATCGCAATCGCACCGCCGCGCGGGCGCTGGTAGCTTTTCAGCTCTTCCAGCAATTCATTGAGTTTCGCATCCGCGGAGGCATCCACCTGCTGCGTCAAGCGCGTGATGACATGCGCCTTCCACTCCGGATAGTTCGCGATGCGCGGCGCCATGCCTTGCGGATGCAGGCTGAGGCGCAGCACATTCAGCGGCGGCTCCAGCAGTTTCGCGTCTATGCCCGCGATGAGCGGACCGATCGCCGCATTTGCAGCGACGAGCGTCCAATGCCGATCGACGGCGAGAGCGGGAAACGGCTCGTGCCCCTTGAGTACGACCTCGATGGCTTCGCGCTGCGCCGTGAGCGCCGGGTCGTCGAGACTGCGCTCCTGATAGATGGGCGCGAAGCCCGCCGCGACGAGCAGGATATTTCGCTCGCGCAGCGGGATCGAAAGGCGCTCCGCGAGATGCAGGATCATGTCGCGGCTCGGCGCCGAGCGGCCTGATTCCACGAAGCTCAGATGGCGCTGAGAGACCTCGGCCTCGAGCGCCAATTCGAGCTGGCTCATGCGGCGGCGCTGGCGCCATGTCCGCAGCAGGGTTCCGGCGGTGGGCTGTATGTTCGGCATGGTCACAAAACTACCGATGAGGCCATCGCGATCCAATTACCTCCAGCGTAATCGACCGGACGCATCGCTGTCGCCATCTTCGGGGGCATGGAGCCGAACGAAAGCTCCGACACACCCACGGAGAGAAAACCATGAGCCCCATCCAGTCCAACAACGCCCTCCAGAACGTCCTTCTGCTCGATGCCGCAACATGTGTCGGCGCCGGTGCCCTGATGGCTTTCGGATCGAGCTTCGTCGCAGGCCTGACGCACATTCCAGCGCCGCTGCTCACCTGGGCCGGCCTGGTCCTGTTCCCCTGCGCCGCGCTGATGCTCTACGCCGGATTGCAGGCTGTGCCGTCGCGCGCGATCGTATGGCTGATCGTGCTCGGCAATATCGGCTGGGTGATCGCGAGCGTCGGCGTCTTCGCCTTCATCGCGCCGAACGCGCTCGGGACCATCTTCATTCTGGCGCAGGCGGCGGTGGTCACTGTACTCGCCCTCCTCGAGCACAATGCGCTACAGCGCTCAGGCGTCGCGACGGCCTGATGCCATCCACGAGCAAAAACGGGAGGAGCGATGCCGCTCCTCCCGTCTGCCGTTTGCGCCTCATGCCACCCGGCGTCGGCTCAGCGCGTGCGGCGATCCTGCATGAAGGCCTCGAATTCCTGCCGATCGCGTGCCGAGCGCAGGCGCTCGAGATAATCGTGGAAGGCGCGTTCCTCTTCTTCGAGGCGCGCGAGCTCGGCGGCACGGTATTCCTCGAAAGCCGAGTTGCGCACGATCGGCTTTTCGCGCTCCCCGCGTCCGGCGCGGTCCTTGCGGAGCAGGCTACCGAGCTGGTCGCCGAGCTTTCTCGCCGCCCAGGCGCCCCTGTCCCAGGCCATTTCCCAGGCTCGGCTCTGCCTGACACGCGCCGCACCCGCTTGAGCGCGCGCGACCACGGGCGCAACCGCCGGCCGCGTCGCCAGATACGTGAGTGACGCCCCGAGCAGCGTTGCGCCACCGGCGAGCCACCACATCAGTACGTGCTTGCGCATTGATCTCCCTCGTCGACCGCGATGTTAAGCATGTTAACATTGGCATCGAGGGTCGCCATGTCAAGAGTGGGTCATCCCCACGCGATCGCCTTGCCTTCCATGCCGTCCGCCGGCACGCCGAGGAACCCCAGGATCGTCGGCGCGATGTCGATGAGCGATGTGCGCTCGCTCCGTCGCGCGGGCTTCGCCGTCGGATGATCGACGATCAGGAACGGCCGCGTCTCGTCCGGCCCCCCAGCCGCCGTGCTGGCCATTGCCGAGGCCCTTGAACTCGGGCCCGTTGAAGGACGCCCACCGCTGTCCCCCCACGCCGAAGGCGTTCGGCGCCGGATCACGCGCGAGGCTGATGCCAGCGACGAGGCCGCCTTCCACGGCAATGCCGAGCTGTTCGAGGCGCGCGCCAGTCGCGATTTCGCCGACCCACGGCGCCGACTTCAGCTTTTCGAGTACCTCGGGGACAATGCGCTCGGCGTCGCCGATGGCATAGAGCAGCGCCGCCGTTCCCTGCGTCGCAAAGGCGAGCTGGCCTGCTTCGCGCAGCGCGCCGAACCCGTTCTCGTCGAGCCACGCCGTGACGTTGACGCCTTTGTTGATCGTCTCGTGCCCGTGGTCCGAGCCGACCACGAGCAGGATGTCCTCACCCTTCGCGCGCAGTTCGTCGATGGTCGCCGCGACCTTGCCGACCTGCGTATCGATCTCCTTGAGCGCGGCCATGTGCTGCGGCGATCCGATCGGCGCATTGTGCATGGTCAGGTCCGGATCGCCGAACCACATGACGGAGATCGCGCGCGGCTGCCCGCGCAAGACCTCGCGACAGAAAAGATCCGCCATCTCGATATCGCCTTCGAGACCGGGCTTCACCGGCAGCGGCGGTACTTCGGATCCGCCGGGGCCGTACGAGCCCGCGCGATGACGCACTTCGCCGTGCTCATCGGGATCGAGGAAGTAAGCCGCGCCCGGCGAGACATTCGAATAGGCGACGAAGCCGCCATGCTTCGCGACGCGCTGCGACATCGCCGGCGCGCGCAACGTCCGCCCAAGCGCCCGGCGCATATGTCCGCGAAAATCAGGCGGTCCCGCGTCGCGCACGACGAGGCGCCCGTTCTCGATGAACGCCATGCGATTGCCGTGCAGGCCATGCTTGATCGGCCGGCAGCCCGTCGTGACGGCCGAGGCAGAGGCCCGGGTCACGGACGGAAAGATCGCGCGATGTTCGGCGCATCTGAGGCTGCGCGCCGAGAGCGCCTCAAGCGACGGCGTGCGCTCCGCGCTGATCCAGTCCGTGCAGAGGCCATCGCAGTTGACGTAGACCGCGCGCTTCATATCCGACCTCTCACTTTTTCTTGCTGGCAACCCGCGATGCGATCTGGCTGACGAGCTTGTCGCCGATCGGTGGGTCGTTCGGGATGTCGAGCGTCTCTGTCAGACGCGCGAGCATGATGTAGAAGCCGGCGACCAGAATAAGCTCGACGATCTCGCGTTCTGAAAGATGCTTGCGGGCCTCGTCAAGTGACGCCTCTGAGGCCCCGACATCTACAACGACTTCACGCGTGAAACGTAATGCCGCCTTCTGCGCGTCAGTGAAGCATGGCGCCTGATCATCACCCAGCTTCAGCGCGTCCACCTGCTCTTGCGATCCGCCGAGCGCAAGCACGACGGGCACGTGCTGCACCCATTCGTATTCTCCGCCTTCGAGGTTCACGGCGTGCAGGATGACCAGCTCGCGCAGTAGCGGATCTAGCGCGAGCTTGCCGAGAAACGTGCCGCCGAGCTTCATGAGCGGCTTCAGGACCGTCTCGGCGTGCGCCATCATGTTGAAGATACCGACAGGCGCCGGCAGTCGCGCGAGCATCTCGCGGACTTCGGGTGATGCCTTGTCGAGATCGGGGAAGGGAATGCGGGTCATCTGCGTCCTTGACCTTCAGTGGCGCGCGATCACGCGGGATCGCACTCCTGATCCTTCTTCGGGATGAGATCATAAGGGAGCGCGAAGCCCGGCATCGCCTTGAGGCGCTCTGACCACGCGAGCAGATTGGGCCAGCGGTTGATATCCATGCCGCCCTCGGCCATGAACACCATGCGTCCCCAGCAGGCGATGTCGGCGATCGTGCACTGATCCCCGACGAGCCACTGGCGGCCCTTGACCGACTTGTCGACAAAGTTGAGGGCGTTCTCCGCTTCAGGCCGGAAGTACGCCATGACCTCGGGATGCACCTCGCGAAAGCGACTGTAATGGCGCACTTTCGCGACATTGCTGATCGCGTCCGCCTCCCAGGCGCACCACTCGCGCGCCGTCCATTGCTCCTGCTCGGTCGCGCCCGCGAAATGGCCGGTCGTGCGCGCGAGGTAATCGAGGATGATGTTCGAGTTGACGATCGTCAGCCCGTTGTGCTCGAGAACCGGCACCTTGCCGTAGCGATTGCGCGCGAGATGCGCCGGCTCGTTCTGCACGCCCTTCTTGAGATTGACTGTGCGGAAGGAGAACGGCAGCCGCGCGAGCGAAAGGAACAGCATCGGCTTGTAGCTCGAGCTCGACGTGAAGCTGCCGTAGAGCGTGAGACGTGAGGTCATTCGGGCGTTTCCTCTTGGCGCGCCTCTGTTGGTCGAGGCGTCGCCCACTATTGCTGATCGAGATCGTACTACTTCATCACCGGTATCGAGAACTCGGCGCCTTCCTTGACGCCGGACGGCCAGCGCTGCGTGACCGTCTTGGTGCGCGTGTAGAAGCGGATGGAATCCGGACCATGCTGGTTGAGATCGCCAAACGCGCTCTTCTTCCAGCCGCCGAACGTGTAGTACGCAAGCGGCACCGGAATCGGCACGTTGATGCCCACCATGCCGATGTTGATCTTCGAGGCGAAGTCACGGGCGGTATCGCCATCACGCGTGAAGATCGCGGCGCCGTTGCCCATCTCGTGATCCATGGCGAGCGAGAGCGCCTCGCCGTAGTCGCGCGCGCGAACGACCGAGAGCACGGGACCGAAGATCTCTTCCTTGTAGATCCGCATGTCGCGCGTCACATCGTCGAACAAGCAGCCGCCCATGTAGAAGCCGCCTTCGTAGCCCTGGAGCTTGAAGTTGCGGCCATCGACGCGGAGCTTAGCGCCTTCCTTGATGCCGATATCGACGTAGTCTTTCACCTTCTGAAGATGCGCCGCCGTGACGACGGGGCCGAAGTCCGCTTCCTGCGAGGTCGAGGGCCCGATCTTCAGGTTCTCGACGCGCGGAATGAGCTTGTCCATGAGCGCATCGGCCGTCTGCTTGCCGACGGGCACCGCGACGGATACCGCCATGCAGCGCTCGCCCGCGGAGCCGTAGCCGGCGCCGATCAGCGCATCGACAGCCTGATCCATGTCCGCATCCGGCATGATCAGCATGTGGTTCTTGGCACCGCCGAAGCACTGCACGCGCTTGCCCGAGGCTGTGCCGCGCGCATAGACGTACGCCGCGATCGGCGTCGAGCCGACGAAGCCTACGGCCTCGATCTGCGGGTGATCGAGGATCGCGTCCACAGCCTCCTTGTCGCCGTTGACGACATTGAGGATGCCGGCCGGCAGTCCCGCCTCGATCATGAGCTCGGCGAGCATGATCGGCACGCTCGGATCGCGCTCCGAGGGCTTCAGGATGAAGGCATTGCCGCACGCGATGGCCGGCGCGAACTTCCACATCGGGATCATGGCCGGGAAGTTGAACGGCGTGATGCCCGCCACGACACCGAGCGGCTGGCGCATGGTGTAGATGTCGATCGCCGGGCCGGCGCCGTCCGTGTACTCGCCCTTCATGAGGTGCGGAATGCCGGTTGCGAACTCGGCGACCTCGAGCCCGCGCTGGATGTCGCCCTTGGCATCGGGCACGGTCTTGCCGTGCTCGCGCGCCAGGACATCGGCGAGCTTGTCCATGTCGCGGTTCAGGAGATCGACGAACTTCGCCAGAACGCGGGCGCGGCGCTGCGGGTTCACGGCGGCCCAGGCCGGCTGCGCGGCGCGGGCGTTCTGCACGGCGGCATCGACCTCGGCCGCGGAGGCGAGAGGCACACGCGCCGCGACCTCGCCCGTCATGGGCCAGAAGACATTGCCGAAACGGTCGCTGGTACCCTTGACCTTCTTGCCGCCGATGAAATGAGTGAGCTCTTGCGCCATGATATTCGCGGTCCTGTCGAAAGTGATTGTCTGACGGCCCCGTCGCGGGCTCCGTCGTCGCGGCCACACTAGGCGCGGGTGTAGGCACGGGCAAGGCGGCCAATCCGCCACTCAGGTTCCCGCCCCGCGCCGGGTCGGCGGCCGACGGCCTACGGGCTGATCACGCCCTTGCCGCTGGTCTGCTTGTCGAAGAGCTTGTAGGCCTCGTCGACCTGCGAGAGCTTCCAGCGGTGCGTGAAGAGATCATCGACCTTGATCTTCCGGTCGGCGATGAATGTCGCGCACTCCGCCTGTCCGACCGTCGAGAAGGTCCACGACCCGATCAGCGTCACCTGCCGGCGCAGCAGATCCGGGCTCACATCCAGCGTGACCTGCCCGCCCTCGCCGACGAAGCAGGCCTTGCCCCATGTGCGCACGCTCCGCACGGCCTGCCGCCGCGCCTCCGGCGACGATGAGGCATCGAGCGTCGCATGGGCGCCGAGACCGTGTGTCGCCTGCTTGATCGCATCGACGACGTCATTCGTGCTCGCGGGATTGATCGTGAGGTCGGCGCCGAATTCCCGCGCGCGGGCAAGCCGTTCCTCGCTGACGTCGAGCGCGATCACGCGCGCGCCCATGGCGGCCGCGATCTGCGTCGCCGAAAGCCCCACGGGCCCCTGCCCAAAGACCGCGATCGTCTGGTCGCCGGAAAGCTCGAGGCGCTTGATCGCTCCCCAGGCCGTGCCCGTGCCGCACGCGATCGCCGCACCGGTCTCGAAGGAGAGCTCATCGGGCAGCGTGACGAGTGTGCGCGCCGGCACCTTCATGTAGGGCGCATGGGCGCCGTGGCCCGTCGCGCCGTAGATCTCCGCCACGCCCTCGTCGCAGAGCTGCATCCAGCCCGTCGCGCAGTGCGGGCACACGCCGCAGCCGCGGTAGTGATGAACCATCACGCGCTGGCCGACGCGCGCCTCCTTCTCGCTGACGCCCTTGCCGACCGCGGCGACGACGCCACACGGCTCGTGCCCGGCGATCACCGTGCCGGCATCGCCGAGGCCGAGCAGCTTTGCCGCCTCTCCAGGTGCCGCACGGTAGTATTTGAGGTCACTGCCGCACATTCCCGAGGCCTTGATCTCGAGAACGACCTCGCCCGGCCCAGGCGTCGGATCCGGGAACTCTTGCAATTCGACGCGACGGTCACCAGCGAATACCGCTGCCTTCATGGCTTCCTCCTCTGCCCTGCCGCATTCTTCGTTGGCGCGGCGTTTTATTGTGCCGTCTACTCTATCGCCTCGGGGGCACTTGTCAGCAGGAGAGCGTCACGCGAAACCGGAAACACAGGCGTGCGCTACGGGCCCGCCCATTGCCTTTGGCCAGTGCGGCATGGCAGGTTCCGCCGTCAAAACAATCATGCAGCCGACCTCGGCGCCACAGGGAGTACGATATGCCCAAGTTCAAAATCCTCACGCCCGTCGGCGCCTCGTTCACGGTCTCCGGCGGCGGCTACGGCTACGAGACCGAGGCGCTCGAGGGCCTCGACGCCGAGATCATCGAGTGCCCGGCGACGGAAGAGGGCTTCATCGCGGCCGCCAAGGGCGTCGATGCGGTCTATGCCAAAGCCATGAAGTTCACGCGCCCCATGATCCAGGCGCTCGACAAGTGCAAGCTCATCGCGCTCGGCACCGTCGGCGTCGATTACGTCGATGTCGCCGCCGCGACGGAGAAGGGCATTCCCGTCACGAACTGCCCGGACACCTTCATCGAGGAAGTCGCCGACCACGCCATGATGCTGCTGCTCGCCGCCCATCGCCGCGCGCTGGAGCAGGACCG
Organism: Pseudomonadota bacterium; assembly: GCA_023387235.1. Classification (GTDB taxonomy): domain Bacteria; phylum Pseudomonadota; class Alphaproteobacteria; order Rhizobiales; family Hyphomicrobiaceae. The sequence continues at coordinate 14,789 of JAEWIJ010000139.1, read as the reverse complement.
CATGGTGCGCGAGGGCCGCTGGACGGAAGGGCGGCCGCAGGTGCTCCAGGTGCCGCGCCTGCAGGGCCAGACGCTCGGCTTCATCGCCTTCGGCCGCGTGGCCCGTGCCACCGCGGCACGCGCCAAGGCTTTCGGCCTGCATCTCATGGCGCACGATCCCTTCCTCGACGAGCTTGCCATCTCCGCGCATGGCGTCGAGCCGGCGAGCCTTTCCGAGCTGCTCGCCAAGTCCGACTTCGTCTCGATGCATCTACCGGCGACGCCCGAGGCCGTGGGCTTCCTCAAGGAGAAGCACTTCCGCCAGATGAAGAAGACGGCGATCTTCGTGAATACCGGGCGCGGGCCGACAGTTGTGGAAAGCGGGCTGATCAAGGCGCTTCAGGAAGGCTGGATCGCAGGCGCTGGCCTCGATGTGTTCGAGGTCGAGCCGCCGAAGCCGGACAATCCGCTTTTGAAGATGAGCAATGTCATTCTCTCGCCGCACAATGCCTCGGCCTCGGCGCGCTTCGATCCGGCACGCAAGCGCCGCGTCGGACAGGAGCTGGCGCTCGTGCTCAGCGGACGTTGGCCCATGTCGTGCGTCAACCCGACAGTGCTGCCCGCGAGCGGTCTCAGGCGCTGGCAGCCAGTCTCCATGGAGCGCGGCCCGAACTCGTGACGGCCGCACGCGGCGACACGGAGAAGCACGCCAGCCCCGACCGTGCTTCTCCGCGCGCCCGCTCCCCCGATCAGAACGACTTGCGCAGGTAGACGCCGACGTGGGGGAAGCCCACGCTCGCCTTGTCGCCTCCGACGCCGACGTATTTGCCCTTGGCCTCGGTGGTCGTGTAGCCGCCCTCGATGCCGAGGACGAGATCGGGCCACGGCATGTACTCGATGCCCGCCTGGAGCACCGCGCCGCGCACGTCCACCTCGAATGATAGGCCGGGCAACGGGTCGACGTTGGGATCGACGTCCGGGAAGACGGGCTCGCCATCCGAATGCATCGACACGCTGAAATAGGATGCCGTCAGGGCGAGCTTCACGCGCGGCGCCAGCATGTGCTCGTACGACGCGAGCGCGGACCATCCTTTGGAATTGTAGATCATGCCGTCGCCGCCCGCGATGTAGTCCGGGGCGAAGAAGGGAATGCCGAGATAGCCGGGCGCACCTGAGGCATAAGCTGCCGTGAGACCGAGGCGGCCGTAGACACCCGCGCCCGTGGTGCCGATGAGGTCCTCCCACTTGATCCGCGACTGGAGGCCGGCGGACACCGCCCATCCCCACACGCTCTGCTCCTCACCGCCGATGAAATCCTTCATGACGTGATCGTCGACACGGTGGATGGCACCGGAGAAATGATAGAGGGTCGAGGGCGTCGCGATGCGGGCCATGGCAACGATGTCCGGAAAATCGCCCCTGCTCGGGCGCGCCAGAATGCCGTCGCCCATGCTCCGCCGCTCGGGATCCTCGAAGGCGACGCTGAGCGACGCATTGCGCGAGAGTCCGAGCGTGTAGGATGCGCTCAGCGTGTTGACGATCGAGGTGTAACCCGGCGTCACGACGTTCGGCAGCCTGTTGAAGCCGAACATGGAGGGCTGCACGCCGATCTTGAGCCCGTTCCACTGCACCCAGCCTTCGTCGAGTGCGCCGTAGTAGTAGGAATCCTCGATCTTCCGCAGATCGACGCTGACGTCGCCGTCATCGGCATAGTTCGTCCGGGCATCGGCCGCGATGCGCACGAAGGCGCGCAGCAGCCCGACGTCCTCTCGCCGCGTCTGCAGCATCATCTGCGCGAAGACGAAGGCGCCAGCACTCGAATTCTTCGTCTCATTGCTCACATCGTCCTTGTGATAGTAGACGATGGGCGCTCCGGCGCCGGTGCCGAACAGCGTCGGAATGCGCTGCCCGATCATGACGATATCGCGATCCGTGAATTCCTTGCCCGCGTAGACGAGGATGCCGCCGCCCACTTTGGCGCAGAGGCCCGTCGTGCCGACGGCGGTGTAGCCCGGTCCGAAGGCTCGGCACACTTTGTCGCCGGCATCCTTGAGCGACGCGGCGGCGGGCGGTGGCGCTTCCGCGTCCGCGGCCCAAACGTCGCCCGGCGCACCGGCGATCATTGCCGCGCACGCGAGCACGGCTAGGCGAAGAACGCCTGCACGCCGTTTGTTCGAGATGAAGAGCGTCATCGAGCGCAGTCCCCTCGGCATGCGTCAGACCATCGCCAGTCTGAAATCCGTCGATCCCTTGCCGCGGCGCGGGTGATTGTCTGCATCACGCGTCGCACGGCATGCCTCCTCAGCGCGAACGGCCGAAGCGGCTGATCCAAGTGTGGTTGCCGTCCGTCAGCGTGACGAGACTGAAGCCGCCTGAAGCGAAGTAGGAGAGGTAACCCTCGTCGGTACTCTGCCCGATGTACTTCGTCGGCAGGTCCGTGCTGCCATTGAAGCGCCCGGGTCCCTCCTGCACGACGGTCGAGATCGTGTTCCATCCCGACTGATGGATGACGGCGGTGTTCTTCCGTCCGCGCTGGTGCGTCCAGATCTGAGCATCGCCCGGCGTGCTGATCTGGACCGAGGAAATGCCGTTGATCGTCCCGTGCTGGCCGAGCCGCACGTCGGAGCCTTCCTTCGACGCATTCACGATGATCGCGTAGTTGAGCCACGCGGTCTGATCGATCATGAGCGTATCGCCATGTACGGCACTTGCTGAAAAAAGCATGAGAGCGACGGCGCCGGCTGCTGCATGTCGCATCGAATATCCTTTGATGACTACGTCACGACTGATCGATCGCGGAGACGCGCAAATGCAGGGCAATGGTTTGCACCGCTGCGGCGCGCGACATCGCGCAATGGCTCGGAGTTGACGGCGTGTCGGCGTCCCCCATGGCACCGACACGCCGCCAGAGCCACTCTCAGGGGATGTAGCCCTGGACATCGACAACAATGCGCGTCTCGTCGATGAACGAGCCGACCGGATCGTAGACGCGCACGTCACCGCCGCGCGACGCGTTGAAGGAGTCGTTGATGTACGGCATCACGAACGCACCGGGCTCGATGCGAACGAGCGGGTCATTGCGCGGCGATTCGATCGTGGCGCGCTCGCCCTGGGCGACCTGGCTGAAGGCGAAGGCGCCCGCCGCCTGCTCGACCCTCGCGGAGTTCACAACACTGCCGCGCGACGCAATCTGCGCATAGGCCGGGCTCGCAATGACACAGGCTGCAACCACCAATAGCAACTTTTTCATCTGCTCTCTCATCCGATGGAGATACGGGGCTTCAGCCCGCCCCAGGGCACACACGCAAAAGTAGAGTAACGATTCGCCATCTCGCGGTCTACGTGCAGTCTGGTGTTCCACACGCTATGAGGGAATTTAGCCACACCTTCCCACCATCACTGCCGCTCAAGCTCGAAAAAGTCGGCATTATTGACGATCGAGCCGCCCCTTCCTGGCATCAACAGCATCGTCTGGCGGCGTTTCCTAATTCCCGCATGAGTTGCATGATGGGTACGACGAGTGGAAGAGCGGCGCAGAATCGCATCCATCGGTGTTGCAGGTCATCGATGCTGTGGATCAACCTTAGGTAGAATATTGCCGCTGCGAGGCGAATCTGGCGCCGTGATCCGCGGTTGCACTGCGTCCCGGCCCGGACGCCCTGGAGGATCGACGCATGTCCCGGATCACGAACCTGGCGCCCAGCACGCCGCCTGCGACGCCGACGCCCTTTGCCGGACTTATCCGGATGCCGGGGCAGTATCTCTGTCCGGAGGGCGTGATCTTCGACGAGCTCGAGCGCGCCATACGCCGTCACCTCTTCAAGCAGGTGCTGCCATCGCTCAAGGGCCGCGTGGAGCGCTATCTGATCATCCAGGGCGCGCGCGGCACCGGCAAAACCGTTTCGGCAACGGACGCCTCGCTGCGTTACGGCTTCGCGGTGGCGCTGCTGCCGGCCTCGATGCTGGCGAGCGAGCACGAGGGCGGCGCCAGCGCCGTCCTCGACGAGTTCATGAGCTTCGCGGCCGAGACCTCTCGCGCCAGAAAACTTCGCATCGCTATCGTCGCCGACGACTTCGATCTTTCGATTTCCGCCGCCGACAGCCAGATGGGCAAGACCATCAACAGCCTCCTCGTCACCCATCAGCTCCAGCAGCTTGCCGATACGCAGGAGCCGCGCAATTTCGACGACAGCGGCATGCCGATCATCTTCACCGGCAACAACTTCACGACCATGCGCGCCTCGCTGTTCCGCGACGGTCGCGCGACGTGGCACACGCACCGACCGACGCTCGACGACAAGCTCGCCATCGCCTTCCAGCTCTTCAATCCGCGCTCGTATGACGACCGCCGGCTCGTCGAGCGGCTCGTGCGCACCTATCGCGACGAGAGCGTCGCCTTCTGGCGCGCGCTGCACAGCGACCTCATGACCGACCGGCTCGACGAGATCATTGCCCGCAGCCTCCCCGACGTCGCGGCCGCCGAGGCGGAATTCCGCCGCCCTGTGCCGCTCGACGGCGGCAAGCTCATGGCGCTCGCCCGCACGCGCGCCAAGACAAGGCCGATGTCGTTTCTCTGACGTCCCCTGACGTCGTGGACGCCGCTCAGCCGGCGCGCTCCTTCCCGATGGTCGCGCGCCCCGCCATGTATTCGGCCGGCGCATTGACAGCCTCGACGGCACACAGGCGGCCACCGTCATCGAGATGCGCGACGGCGAATTTGCCTTGCTCGACGTCGCCGCGCACTTCGAATCGAGTCGCGCCGATCGGCAGCCCGGCGATCTGAAGTTTCACTTCGTACTGGTCCGACCAGAACCACGGCACCTCGGGCACCGGCGCCTTGGCACCACAGATTGCCGCGGCGACCTGGCGCGCCTGCTCTAGTGCGCTCGCCACACTTTCAAGCCGCACGCGGCAGCCGTAGTGCGGCAGCGGCCGCTCCGTGCAATCGCCGATGGCGAAGATATCCGCATCGCTGGTGCGTGCTTCGAGATCGACGCAGATGCCATTGCGGCACGCAATGCCGGCCGCTTCGGCAAGTGCGATGTCGGGCACAGCGCCGACGCCGACGAGCACCATGTCGGCCGGTGCGGTCTGTCCGTCGCTCAACGCGACGCCAGTGACGCGCCCATCGCCCAGCTCGAAGCCGGTAACGCCCATCTCTAGCCTGAACCTCACACCCTGCCGTTCGTGAAAGCCCTGCATGAAGGCCGAGATCGGCGGCGATGCGACGCGCGCGAGCAAGCGCGCCTCGCGTTCTATCACGACGACCTTCATGCCCTTGATGCGCGCCGAGGCTGCCGCTTCGAGGCCGATATAACCGCCACCGATCACGACGAGGCGCTGGCCGGCAACGAGGCCGGCCTTGAAGCGATCGGCATCGGCGATCGTGCGCAGCACGTGCACATTGGGCAGGTCCTCGCCCGCCAATCCAAGACGCCGCGCGCGTGCGCCGGTTGCGAGTATAAGCTTTTCGTAGGCAAGGCTTTCGCCGCTCGCGAGCTCGATCGCCCGCGCGTCGCGATCGATCACCGTGACGCGCTTACCAAGTTGCAAGCTGATATTGCGCTGGTCGTAATAGCTCTGCGGGCGCAGGCCGACGGCGGAGAACGCGACATCGCCCTTGAGCCAGGCCTTGGAGAGCGGCGGGCGCTGGTAGGGCAAGTGCGGCTCGTCACCGGCAACAATGATGGGCGCGTCCGAGCCGAGCTGGCGCAGGTTCGCCGCAACGGCCCCGCCCGCGTGCCCGGCGCCGACGATCAGAATGCTCAACGCGTTCCCCCTTTCATGATGCGGCGATGATAGCGCGGAGGCACCGCGCATCGGCACATCGTCGCCGCACACAACCGGTCTGCGAAATTGCAGAGCGGTGCACAAGCCCGCGAGCTTGGTTCACTGTCCGTTCCAGCCATGCTAGATGTATCCGCGCCATGAGCGAAGCGCCCGTCCGCAAAATCATCCACATCGACATGGACGCTTTCTATGCGTCCGTCGAGCAGCGCGACGATGCGGCGCTGCGCGGGCGCCCGGTCGCGGTCGGACATGGCGCCGCGCGCGGCGTGGTGGCAGCGGCCAGCTACGAGGCGCGAGAATTCGGTGTGCGCTCGGCCATGCCGTCGAGCACGGCGCTCAGGAAGTGCCCCGAGCTCATTTTCGTCAAGCCGCGCTTCGAGGTCTACCGCGCGGTATCGCAGCAGATCCGTGCGATCTTCGCCGCTTACACACCGCTCATCGAGCCGCTCTCGCTCGACGAAGCCTACCTCGACGTGAGCGAAAACCTGCGCGCCATTCCGACGGCCTCGGCGACCGCTAGCGAAATCCGCGCGCGCATTCTCGAAGAGACGCAGCTCACGGCCTCGGCCGGCATCTCGTACAATAAGTTTCTGGCGAAGCTCGCCTCCGATCACCGCAAGCCCAATGGCCAGTTCGTGATCCCGCCGGGTGCGGGCGAAGCCTTCATCGCCGATCTGCCGGTCGGGAGGTTTCACGGGGTCGGCCCGGTGACCGCGGAGAAGATGAACCGACTCGGCATTTTCACCGGCGCCGATCTCAAGCAGCAATCTCTCGAATTCCTACAGCAGAACTTCGGCAAGTCCGGGCCGTGGTACTACGGCCTCGCGCGCGGGGAGGATCATCGCGCCGTCGTGCCGGACCGGCCCCGCAAATCCTCGGGCTCGGAGACGACGTTCTCGCACGATCTCCTGGAGCCGGCCGAGATCGAGGCTGCCGTCCGCGAGATGGCCGACGATGTATGGGCGTGGTGCGAGAAGACGCGCGCGCTCGGGCGGACGGTGACCGTCAAGATCAAGTATGCCGATTTCCAGATCGCGACGCGCAGCCGGACATTCGACGCGCCCGTTACGTCGCGCGAGGCGCTGCACGAGGCAAGCGTGCAGCTCATGCGCTCGGTCTATCCGCTGAGCAAGGGTATCCGGCTCGTCGGCGTCACGCTGTCGAGCTTCGGCGCGCGCGATGAGAGTGCATCAGAGCAATTGAGCCTCGCGCTCGCGGATCAGTAAAATATTCTGATCTGCATTCCGCCGGCGTGAGGAGCGGCATCAAGCGCCACTCGAGCACCTGTGGTCGCCCCTCACGCCGGTTACGCCCCATGCACGTGGGACAAAATGAATAAGAATCCCCTCTCCCCGCACTTGCGGGGAGAGGGTTAGGGTGAGGGGCGGAAACTTGCGCTCATGCCAGCGTATGCCGCCGCCCCTCATCCCGACCTTCTCCCCGTGAGAACGGGGAGAAGGAGAAGATAGTTATCCAAACAGCCTCAGCTGCCTGTCGCCCTGACCTTTGGTTTCGAAGCCAAGCTGCTCGATGCGATCGAAGGGCACCTGCTCGGCCGTGATGAGCGAACGCTGCGCTTTGAGCGCGCGCACGAGACCTTCCTGCACGAGATGGAATTCGCCGACGGTCTGATGCGGCAGCACGGCCGCCGGATCGAGGCCCGACTCGCTCTGGAAGGCAGCCTTGAGCTTCCTGAGCGCCGTATCCTCTCGCACGCGACCGATGAACCAGCTCGTGATCTGATCGCGCGACTTGTAGTCGAGATCGCCGGGCGACTGCGTCGCGAGCATGAGGCCGAGACCGGCGGAACGCGCGCGCTTCAAGAGGCTCTGCAGCGGCTCGGCGGTCGCCGGCTTGGCATTGGCCGGGATGTAGAGATCGGCCTCGTCGAGCATCACGACGGCCTGCAGCTCGTCGTTGGGATTGCGCTGGCAGAAGCGCAGCGCCTCCGAGAGGAACTGCGAGACCCAGAAGAGGATGTTCTCGTTGTCGCCGAGAAAGCCCGTGTAGATGATCGACAGGCGCGTACGGCCGTCGGGGCGCGCGTGCGGACCGATGCCGAGCAGCGATTCCATGCGCAGCGGCTCGCCGCCCGTCTCGAAGAGCGCGGCATTGCGGTGGCGAAGGCTGTCGAGCTGCGCGACGAGATCGCGGCGGATCTTGCCCGAAGGATCCATGCGCTGCGTGAGCTCGGTGAGCTCGGGATCCTCGTCCTCGAGCAGGTGAATGAGATCGGCGAGGCCGACCTCCGTTGCAAAGCGCGAGCCGAGAATGCGCAGCGCGACGGAGAGCGTGCCCGACTGCTTCTGATGCGTCGCCGAGTTCTTCAGATGCAGCATGTCGCCGAGCGCGGCCGCCGAGAGATTGGCGAGAAGCTGCTGCTCGTGCTCCGGAAGCTCATTGATCCCTGTCGGCAGGAGCGTGATCGAAATCGGCCGGCCGGAGGCGCGCCCCGGCGTGTAAACGGCAACGTCGATCTGGTCGCCGAGCCGCTCGCGCAGGCTGCCGGCTTCGCTCGGATCGTCATCGCGTCCGCGCCAGACTTCCGGATTGGCGTACGAGCAGAGATCGCCCTTGCGGTCGAGCAGGATGACCGGCGTGCCGTTCATCAGAAGCTGCTCGATGAGACAGAGCGCGAGCGTCGTCTTACCGGAGCCGGAGCCGCCGAGCACCGCCGTGTGGCGCTTGAGCACGTCCTTGTTGAGCGTGATGCTCTTGCCGCGTCCGCCGATCTCGCGGCCGGCAAGAATGCTCGACACGTGCGAGCCGTGCTCGTCGAGAATGACGCTGAGCGGCAGATCCTGCTGCTCGTCTTCGCCCGTGGCATTGGCTGGCGCAGGCGCGGGCGCGCCGCCCGAGGTCCATCCCGTCCAATCCGCGAGACGGCTCTGCAGGCTCGGCAGGCTGTGCCCGTCGCGCGGGGCTTCCGGCGGTGCCTTTGCCCAGGGCAGCGTCACGAGATTACTCTGCTCGGCCGGCTCGGGCATCTCCGCAGCACGGCGCCGTGCGGGTGCGTCACCCATGGGCATCGGCGCGCCGAGAAGATCGAGGCGCAAAAGCTGCGCAAGCACGGAGAGGCCGGACAGCAGCTTCGCCTGCTCGAGCCAGCCGTTGAAACCGGGGTCCGTGCGATGACGCGCGTGGAACTCGCGCACGGTCATCATGCGCTCCCACTCGGTCATGGGCACGACGAGCGTGCGGCCGCCGCTCTCGCGGAACTTGCGGAAGGCCTGCGCGGTCTGGTTCTTGCGCGGCGGCGGGTAGTCGCTTGCGCGCAGCATGACCGCACTCGCCGCAGAGAGGCTCGAGAGCACCTTGTCGAGCTGGCGTTTGAGTCCGCCGCCCTGCGTCGGGCGATTGCAGATGAAGACGCGTGTCTTCTGCATGATGCCGGTGGCGTGCGTGACCGTGACGTCGGTGGCGGGCAAGTCGTCGCCGAGATCGGCGCGGCGCATGGAGAGCGTGACGCCGGAGCCCCATTCGGCGCGCGCCAGCTCGAGCGCGGAGGTCAGCACGCCGAGCAGCTCCTGGTCGTCCGAAGGCATCTCGGCTTCGGAGAGGCTCGCGAAACGCTCCCAGCTCGCGCGGAAGTCGATCTGGCCGGCTGCGGGTGTGCTCTCCGCGCCTCCACCGAGGCCGAAGCCGAGTGCCGCGGCGAGCGTCGAGATGAAGCCCGCGCCCTCGGCCTCCTCGGGCTCGTCGGCCGGCATTTCCGCTTCGCGGCTCTTGAGACGCGCCTGCGCATCCTCCAGCAGGCGACGGGTCGAGAGCCCACCGAGCTCGGCCACGAAGTCGGCCCCGAAAAGCTTCGTCAGGTCGGCGGCTGCCGGATCGACGCCGCGCGCAATCGCGTGCTGCTCGACACGGCGCGAGAGGATGAGCCGCGCTTCGTCGGCCGTGCGGTTCTCGAGCAACGCGACAGGGCCCGCCTTCTCCACGCGGTCGATGTAGGACTGCGCGAGCACGCCGCGCATCTGGTCGTAGAAATCGCCGAGGCAGGAGATGATGATCAGCGCCGTCGGCACACGGTTCGCAATCTGGATGAGATCGCGCACGGCCTTCTGAAAGCGGTCATCGGCATCGGGGAAGAAGCGCAGATCCTCGACCTGGTCGATGCAGAAGACGAGCGCGGCGCGATCGACCGTCCACATGAGCTTGCCGAGACTTTCCATGATCTCGAAGGCGCGGCCTTCACCGCTGCTCGGGTCGAGCGCGGCGACGGACGACTGCGAAAGCTCGTTGAGCGGGCGGCCGTGAAGGTACTGGCGCACGCGCTGGTCGATGCGCGGGTCGGCGCGCTGCAGGTACAGCAAGGCGCGCACGATATTGATGTCGAGCTCCTGATCCGCGAACGACGGATTGGCGACGATCTCGTCGGCGAGCTTGATGATCAGTTTGGCGAGCTGGTCCTCGTCGAGCTTCGCTTCCGTCAGCTCGTTGAGCTGCTCGTCGCTGAGGGCCGCAGCGGCGAGCTTGTTCGTCAACCGCGCAAGGCCGCTCTCGCACTCGCCGTCCGGATCGTAAGGCTTTTCGAGCGAAGCGACGAGGCGGCGGAGGTAATAGTCGGCATAGCTCGCCACGTCCGGCGTCATCTGCGCATAGCCGAAGTAGGCGGTGCCGGCACGATGACTGCTCGTCCTCAAGGCGCGGATGAGATGCGTCTTGCCGGCGCCGGACTGGCCGTGGAACAGCAGAAGGCGCGCCGGCGTAGCGGCGCCGTCTTCCGCCTTCACGATCGACTCGAGCGTGCTTTGGAATTTCGCGCGCGCCTGCTTGTGCACGGCCGCCACGTCGACGGGGTCCGCGCTCCAGATATCGTCTTCCCAGGTGATCGAGTGCTCGAATGCCGATGCAAAACTCTCGACCGGGGCCGCGCTGTCTACCGCACGCTGCATGTTGTTCTTGTTCCTCGACGCAATTGAAGTGATGGCCCCCAGGGCACCGATGCCACTGCTCGACTAATCCTCGACGCGCACGAAGTGCCAGACCGTGTTCTTGAATACCGTCGCCGAGGCCTGGATCTCGTCGAGGTCGCGCTTGTCGCGCAGATCCGACGTCCCGAGCACCAGCAATCCCGTGCGATGCGCTTCCGTGAGCATCGCCTTGAACTCGATCTCGCTCAGTCCCCAGCCGGCATATCGCTCCGCGATCGCTGCCCAGACTTGTGAGATGTAGACCTTGCGGCTGCCCGACCATCCGCCGGTCGCGAGCGGCCGCGCCACATCGCTCACGGCGCGCGCGAAGGCTTCGGGACCTGGCCGCCCTACCGGCGCTGGCGCCGGCGCCGGCCGCAGTTGCTGCACGACAGCCGGGGTCGGCGTCGGCGGCTTCGCGGGCGCCTCTTGCGCCTTCGGCACAGCCACCGGCCACTCGAGATCACCCGCAACGAACCTGCGCAATAGCGCAAGCCGCAGTGCCGGCAGCGTGCTGCTGGTCACACCGACAGCCTCCGCCGCGAGCCCCGCGACGAGCCGGCTGTCCGAGCCGAAATCGCGCGGACGGACCGAAAGCTGGCCCGCGAGCAGGCGCGCCGCCTTCGCCGAGAGCCCGGACTTGGCGCCAAGGTCGCGCTGCAGGCGGTTGCCGAACGCACGGTCCAGGGCCAGCAGCGCCAGATCGTTCCGCAGTCGAGAAGCGCTCGCGGCGGCACGAGGCTTCAAGCCGTGCGCGGCGATCACGATCGCGCTTCGCAGTCCCTCGATCTTCCCGAGCGCCTTGAGGCGCCGCGCCGGCAGGGCCGGCGTTCCCAATGCGCGAGCGACGAGCAGGCCGTCCCGCACCGTCACCCAGTCGTCGTTCCCGCTCAGATCGGCACCGAGGAACTGGCGCGCCTGTCGCCGTCCCGCCGTCGTCGCGTGCAGCCGGTTGCTCCGGCGCGCGACGAGCTGATCCTTGATCTGTGCCGCGACGAGCCGTCCCAGCAGCAGCCGCCACTCGCCGACGTCGACCACAGGCGTCACAAGCGGTTGCAGATCCCGCGCCAACTCCGCCTCGCCGGCACCGCCCTCGCCGATCGACAGCCGCACGAGCACGAGCGCGCCGACCCGGAGCGCATCAACCCGCGCCGGTGTGGCGCGAGGCGCATCCAGTACCGCCACCGCCATGTTTTTGCCCCCTAGCAAACCGCCGTCTGCCTCCGAGCCGCGCCGATACAGGCGACAATGCGCTGACGACCGCGGCCCAACACGACCCGGCCTCACCCGACACACTTGGGAATTCCGGCGAGGCGCACCCCTGCATACGCCACCGGATCTCAGGCGGGATTTTCTGCGTTCGCTCGCGAAATGCCCGCCGCCGGGCCCCTCAACCCGGACGAATCAAAGTAGAATCAACAGCATTCTGAAAGACCGCAACAAATCCGCCAAGCAAAATCGCCCCCGATTCGCGCCGGCCGGCGCGGGGTGCGCGCCACCGGCCACGGGCGACCTGCACATTATTTGCCGCGAGCGGGTCTCCGGCCCAATTAATGTCACGAAGATTCCGTCTCTTATGGCCCTACAGGACGGCTTTCACACGCGCCCGGTGCAGGTGAGGCAGCGCTCCCGGAAGTTCCGGGATCGCTCAGGGGATCTGCAAGACACGGATGCGAATGGCTGCCGGCCCTGCTCGAGGGAGCATACTTCCGTGCGCGCATCGTTAACGGCAATTTAACCACCCGGCCGCATAGTTAATGCTGGGCTTGTTAGTGCTGGGTTTGTTGCGCGTCGGACGGCAGGAGTTGAGCCATGTATCGCGTGCTGGTGGGGGTTTCGGTCGCGCTCTTGACGACCGGTTGCGGCATGAGTTCCAGCACGTTGACCTCGGGTTTCGCAGAGAGCCCGACGATGTCCGCGAGATCGGCCCGGCAGGCCTCACTCGGCAGCGATCTCACCTCCCGCACCCCGACCCGCGTCGAGAGCAGCCAGCGCACCGCCAGCCTCGCGCCTCCGAGCGTCGGCAAGCCCTCGGAGCGCGCACCCAAGGGCGCCCTTGCCGATCGCGACTATTCCCACGCCGCCCTCAATCCCGAGGCTGCGCGCGACGCAATCAACAATTACCGCCGCACCAAGGGCCTGAAGCCCCTGAAGCTCGATGCCGAGCTCACCACGGCCGCCCGGGCGCACGCCCAGGACCTCGCCAAGTGGGACCGCATCTCGCACTACGGCTCCGACGGCTCGAACCCCTGGGACCGCGTGAAGCGCGCCGGCTATAGTGCCAAGCTCGCAGCCGAGAACGTCGGGACCGGGCAGGCGAGCTTCAACGAAGTGCTGAAGGGCTGGCAGGACAGCCCCGGCCACAACAAGAATCTCCTGCAGCCCGAGGCCCAGCACATAGGGCTCGCCCTGGTTCACGATCCCAAGACCGAGTTCAAGACTTTCTGGACCCTGGTCATCGGTTCGCGGTTGTAAGCGCACGCGTTGCAGCAACCGCTTTAGTCCTTCTCCTTCCGATCGGCTTTCCGTTCCGGCGCGCGCGGGCTATACCCGCGCCCAAACACCCCCTCATGCCGATCGGAGCCCGCCATGACAGCCATCGTCGATATCATCGGCCGCGAAATCCTCGACAGCCGCGGCAATCCGACCGTCGAGGTCGACGTCACGCTGGAGGACGGCTCGGTGGGCCGCGCTGCCGTTCCCTCGGGCGCCTCGACGGGCGCACACGAGGCCAATGAGCTGCGTGACGGCGACAAGTCCCGATTTCTCGGCAAGGGCGTTCTCAAGGCCGTCGACGCGGTGAACGGCGAGATCTTCGACGCGCTTTCCGGCATGGATGCCGAGGAGCAGCGCCGCATCGACGCGGCCCTCATCAGCCTCGACGGCACGCCGAACAAGTCCCGGCTCGGCGCCAACGCCATCCTCGGCGTATCGCTGGCCACGGCCAAGGCCGCCGCACTCGCGAGCAACCTCCCGCTCTACCGCTACATCGGCGGCACCAATGCCCGCGTCCTTCCCGTGCCGATGATGAACATCATCAATGGTGGCGCGCACGCGGACAACCCGATCGACATCCAGGAATTCATGATCATGCCGGTCGGAGCGGAGACCTGCGCCGACGCCATCCGCATGGGCGCCGAGGTCTTCCATACGCTCCGCAAAGGCCTGCACGATGCCAGCCACGCGACCAACGTCGGTGACGAGGGCGGCTTCGCCCCGAACCTCAAGAGCGCCGACGAAGCGCTCGGCTTCATCATGAAGTCCATCGAGCGGGCCGGCTACAAGCCCGGCGACGACGTCGTGCTGGCGCTCGATTGCGCGGCGACGGAGTTCTACAAGGGCGGCAAGTACGCACTTGAGGGCGAGGGCAAGTCGCTCGACGGCGCCGGCATGGCCAAGTATCTCGCCGATCTCGTCGCCCGCTATCCGATCGTGTCCATCGAGGATGGCATGTCCGAGGACGACTGGGATGGCTGGAAGGCGCTCACGCAGGCGATCGGGAACCGCTGCCAGCTCGTCGGTGATGACCTTTTCGTAACCAACACGAAGCGCCTCGCCGAGGGCATCTCCAGGGGCATCGCCAATTCCATCCTGGTGAAGGTCAACCAGATCGGCTCGCTGACGGAAACGCTCGATGCCGTCGATATGGCCCAGCGCGCGCGATACACGGCCGTTATCTCGCACCGCTCGGGCGAGACCGAGGACGCGACCATTGCCGATCTCGCCGTCGCCACCAATGCCGGCCAGATCAAGACGGGCTCGCTCTCGCGCTCCGATCGCCTTGCCAAATACAACCAGCTCATCCGCATCGAGGAGCAGCTCGGCGACGTCGCGAACTACGCCGGCCGATCGGTCATCCGGGGAGCCGGCGGCGGCTCCTGAGCGCGTGCCCGCGACATCATGTGCCACCCTTGCGAATAACACGTGGAAGGCCTGCGTGTTGGGGGTGGAAGTTGACACGGTTTTGACATATAGGACGGCCTATTGACGCCGCCGCTGATCTTGAATCGAGGCGGCGTCACTCACATATCCGGCGCTCAACCGGCAGCGATGGAGCCGCAGCGATGATGTCCTTGCCGCAGACCCGGGACGCCGCAGCGCAGCTTA
>JAEWIJ010000121.1 GCA_023387235.1 Pseudomonadota bacterium | reverse complement strand
GGAGAGGGCTAGGGTGAGGGGCGGCGGCATACGCCAAGGCTGCAAAATCGTGCCGCCCCTCATCCTAACCTTCTCCCCGTGAAGGACGGGGAGAGGGGATTGTGTCGAGCGCGCTGCATCGTGTCCCGTGCCGGCAATCGTGTTGAGGAGAGTGCGCCATGGCAGGCGATGAGAACTTTGTAAGCATCGAGCGCGGTCTTGGACCGGACGGGCGTGTTGCGCTCGTGCGCTTCGATCGCCGCGACAACATCAATGCCCTTTCGCCGGCCGCCATGCGCGAGCTTCGCGCGGCGGCGCGCTCCTTCGAGGACGACATCGAGACATCGGTCGTGGTGCTCGCGGGAAATTCGCGCGCGTTCTCGGCGGGCTTCGATCTCAAGGATGGCGAGCGCAAGGACATGAAGGACGAGGGCCTCGGCGCGCTCAGGCGCTCGATCGCCATCGGCCCGCGCATGTGCAAGGCGTGGTACGAGATGGAGCAGGTGACGATCGCCGCCATCGAGGGATTCTGCATCGGTGGTGGTGTGGCGCTCGCGGTGTCGCTCGACTTTCGCGTCGCTGCGCGTGGTGCGCACTTCCGTATTCCGGAGATCGATCTCGGCATGAACATGAGCTGGGGCTCGGTGCCGCGGATGCTGCAACTCATGGGACCGGCGCGCACGAAGCAGGCGGTGATGCTCGCCTCGGAACGCATTTATGCCGAGCAGGCTTATGAGTGGGGGCTCGTCGAGCATCTCGCGGAGGACGGCAGCGCGCTGACGGCGGCCATGGCGCTCGCGGGACGCATCGCGGCCGAGCCGCCGTTGCCGGTGAAGATGACCAAGGCCACGGTGAACCGGCTTTCGGGTGCGCTCGACGATCTCGCGAGCCACATGGATCTCGATCAGTTCATGCTGACCACGACGAGCGAGGATAGCGCGGAAGGCATCGCGGCGTTCATGGAGCGCCGGCCGCCGCGCTTCCGTGGCCGCTGACGGAGTGCGCATGTCGGGTGTGGTCAAGATCCTCGTCTATGTGGCGATCGCGTATGTGCTGATCGTCGCCGTCGCCTACTTCGCGCAGCGCAAGTTCACGTACTTCCCCAACGCGACGCGGGTCGCTCCGGCCGAGACCGGCATTGAAGGTTTTCGCGAGGTCGAGCTGCCGACACCGGACGGCGAGCGGCTCATCGCGTGGTACGCCCCGGCGCCTGCCGGTCGTCCGACGCTTCTGTACTTCCACGGCAATGGGGGCGGGCTTCAGAATCGCGCGATGCGCTTTCAGCGCTATCAGAATGCGGGCTTTGGTATCCTCGTGATGTCCTATCGCGGCTACAGCGGCAGCACCGGGCGCCCGAGCGAAGCCAACAACATCGCCGATGCGCGGCTCGCCTATGATCACCTCATCAAGCAGGGCCTGAAGCCCTCGGACATCATCCTCTACGGCGAGTCGCTCGGCACCGGGGTTGCCGTACAACTCGCGGCGAGCGTGCCCGTCGCTGGCGTCGTCCTCGATGCGCCCTACACGTCGATCGTCGAGGTCGGCGCGAAGTCGTATCCCATTCTGCCGCTGCGCTGGATCATGGTGGACCACTACGAGAGCGATAAATACATCGACCGGATCAATGCGCCGCTTCTCATCCTCCACGGGGCGCGCGATCCGATCATTCCGCTCGAGATGGGACAGCGGATGCACGATCTCGCGCGGGAGCCGAAGCGCATTGTCGTGTTTCCGGAAGGGCGCCACATCGATCTCGACAAGTACGGCGGGGCCGACATCGTGAAAGCGTGGATCGAAGCCCTGAGGCGGTGAAGCATCGAGTGACCGCCGCGCCACACCGACGTCGCTATCTCCGATCGTCAGCAACCGTCGTGTCGTCATGAGCGTATAGGAGCATGGCAGGCCATCGGGGGTGCCGGACATGAACCAGCTCATCAATCAGATCGTGCAGTTTCTGCAGCAGGGCATTGCTGCGATCTTCCGGTTCGTTCAGCTCGTGTGGACGTGGTCGTTCGGCCAGATCGTCCAGATCCTTCAATCGAACTGGCAGAGTTTGCCGGCGTGGAAGATCGTCGTTCTGGCGCTCGTCGTCATCGCCATCGTTTACGTGCTCTACAAAGCGGTGATATCCCTTTGGAGCGCCGCCGAGAAAGTCCTGCTTGCCTTCGTTGCCCTGTTGAGCGTGCTCATCACCATGCTGCCCTACATCATCATCGCGGGGCTGATCGCGGCGGGCGGCGGCTGGGTCATCCAGAACGTCAATTTCTGACGTCCGCTGCTTCGGTCAACCGGGAGGGCCATTCCATGAAGGATGGGCGAGAGGCGTTGCGCCGTCGTGGCGTCGCGATGCGCAAGGAACTTGGCCTGCAGCGCGCCGAGGGCGGCGAGCCGCTGCCGAATTTCGACGACTTCATCGCGGAAGTCTCATTTGGCGGCATCTGGGACCGGCCGAACCTCGCAAAGCCGGATCGGATGCTTTGCGCCCTTGCCGTGCTCGGCCTCGGCCCGCATGCGGCGCAGCTTCGCCAGCATGTCATCTCGGCGCTCGATCTCGGTCTCGCGCCGCGCACCATCCTCGAAGTGTTCATGCAGGCGGGACTCTACGGCGGCTTCATCACGACCGAGAGCGCCGGCCAGATCGCCCAGCAGGTGTTCGCCGCGCGCGGGCTCGAGGTGCCGCCCGAGCCGCCGAGCACGGACGGCAATGAGGTGCTCGACCAGCGCGGCAACGATCTTATGGCCGATCTGCACGGCGCGCGTGCGAGCCAGGGCTACGCGGCGCCGGGCAACAACGTGACGGGCGCGCTCTATCCTTCGGCGATCCGCTACGGCTATGGCGAGCTGTGGTTCCGGCCCGGGCTCGACCGCCGCCAGCGGATGCTCGTCGCGATCGCGGCCTTCACGGCTCTGGGCCTCGAGGGGCAGCTCAAGAAGTTCGGTGCCTCGGCGCTCAACATCGGCCTCAAGAAGGAGGAGGTCGTCGAGGCCATCATCCAGACCGGGCCGTACAGCGGATTTCCTCGTGCGCTAAACGGCCTTGCCCTGCTGAGCGACACGCTCGCCTGAGCCGGCGACCGTCCGATAGTGCCCCCGGCGCCACACTTATTCCGTGACGTGGATAGATCCTGCCTCGTCGTTTGGCGCCCGCTCCAAAGATGGTACAGGGAGCAGGGTTAAGGCACGGAGGGAAGTATGTCCGCGACGTCAATCAGCGCGAACCTCTTGCGCACGGCAGCACTTGCGGCAGTGGCCGCGCTCGTGGTCACGGCATCGCCGCTCGGCGCTGCCGAGTTCAAATACAACGAGAAGACCAACCAGGACATGGCGCGCCGGCTCGACATGCCGGTGTATCTCGCGGTGCCCGCGAGCGCGCGGCTGACGCTGCCGAAGAGCATCAACACGACTGATCGCCTGATCGAGTTCAAGCATCCGGACGCCCAGAAGCAGAAGGGTGACGTCGGCCTGCGGCTCGTCGTGTCCAAGCGCGCCGGGTTCGGCGCGCGCATGGCGAAGAGCGGTCTTATCCAGACCGGCGACATCATCCTGACGTTCCGGCCCGAGTGGGGCGGCGGCGGCGCCTATCCGAACATTCAGATGGGCATCAGCCACACCGGTCTCGCCTATGTGAAGGGCGGCGTCGCGCATCAGCTCGATATCCCGCTCAATTCCGAGTACCTCGGCGGGAACTACGCCGGCAACTTCGATAGCGAGCACTACCGCACGCTGAAGTACATCCACATCATCCGCCCGCGTGGTCTCACGGACGCGCAGCGTGCCGCAATCCTCGACTGGGCGACGCGGATCAACGGCCAGGCGCGGAAGATCTATCCCGCGGGCATCAGCTTCAACGACGACTACAACGCGCCGAAAGTCACCTCGGATGACAATCTCGGCTTCGTGAAGCATTTGGCACAGCTCGGCCTCGGGCAGAATCCGTCGGGTACGACGAGCATGTTCTGCTCGGAGTTCGCATGGTCCATCCTCGCGCTCAGGAACTGCGATCCGTCCAAGACCGCCGATGCCTTCAACGGCAGCCGCGTGCCGTCCTGCGTCACACCGATCCTGGATCCGCTGCCGGCGACCGGCACCTACATGTCGACGCGCACGAACCGGGCCAAGATCGGTCTCGCCGAGGGACCGCTGATGGTCATCGATTCGATGAAGATGGACGACGAGCTGCGCAACAGGTGGGTGGACGACATCTTCAAGGAGAATCCCAAGTCCCTCGCACGCATGTCGAGCGGCCATCAGGAGGTCGCCAAGACCATGGCGCCGCGCTTCGCGCCGCTGGAGGCCTACTACAAGGCCGCCGCAGCCGGCGGCTGGCAGCGTGCGTCAGCGCTGGTCGCCAGCACAGCCTTCCGCCAGGCCGTGCCCGACAATTATTCGCCGACGTCATTCCTGATCAACACGCTGCTGCCGCGCAATCACAACCGCCGCGTCATGGACTACGTGGCGACGGTCATGTTCGAGTGATGCGCACCGCGTGATGGACAGCCGCTGATCGGCGCGTGGGCAAAATCCGGAAATCGAGCATGCCGACGCGCCTTCTCGTCGATCGCCGCACATTGATGCTGGGCGCTGCCGCGGCCGTGGCGGCGCCCTATGCGGCACTCCGCGCCGGCGACAGCAGCTCGATCCCGATCGGCGACATGCACGCCCATCTGTTCTTCGGGATCAGCCGCCAGCCGGCGTCCGTGCGGCCGCTCGCCAAGCTCATGGGCGAAGGCAACGCGACGCTCGTGTCGTGGGCGCTCGTCGGCGATCAGCCCTGGATCCGCCCTTCGCCGCAGGGCTTGCGCCAGAAGGGTTCGCCCAAGCCCGGCGCGGCGACGAAGTGGTTCACCGACGAGATGGCGCGTGTCCGCCAGCACGCAGCCCAGCAGGGCATCAAGATCGCGACGACGCCCGCCGACCTCGATCTCGCCCTCAAGGGTGAGCCGCATGTCGTGCTCTCCGTCGAGGGCGCGAGCTTCCTCGATGATGGTATCGAAGGCCTGAAGGCGGCGCACGATGCCGGTGTCCGGCACCTCCAGCTCGTGCACTTCGTCCGCAATGCCATCGGCGACTTCCAGACGGAAGTCCCGCAGCACGGCGGGCTGACGGACTTCGGCCGCAAGGTCGTCGAGGAATGCAACCGGCTCGGCGTTCTGGTCGATCTCGCGCACGCGACACGGCCGACGGTCGATCAGGCACTCGTGGCGGCGAAGGCGCCGCTCGTATGGTCGCACAGCTCGATCACGAGGAGCGTGCACGCCGGCGGTCGCCGGGCCCAGTGGATGACGCGCCAGCTCGGGCTCGATCAGGCGAAGCAGATCGCGGCCAAGGGCGGCGTCGTCGGGCTCTGGGGCCTGCGCTCCGATGTCGGCGCGACGCCTCAGTCCTATGGCGATCGCATCATCGAGATGGCCGGCTGGCTCGGCGATGACCATGTCGCCTTCGGCACGGACATGAACGCGGTCGCGAACTCGCCGGTCGGGAGCTATCGGGACCTGAGGCGCGTCGTGCGCCACCTCGAGGGCAAGATCTCGGCGGATCGCGTGCGCAAGATCGCCATCGGCAACTATGCGCGCGTGCTGCGCGAGGTCATGGAAGCCGGGAAGGCCTGACGGCGCCTCCTCCGCGCGCGGATCACGCAGGCTTGCGCCATCGCGGCTTGACCTTCGCCAGCCATATCTTGGTATGCTCGGAGCTGAGAGAGCGCACCCATTCGTGTGCGCCGCATCCTGCAGCGGAGGAAACGCGATCATGAGCCAGGCACCGATCGACGTATATTTCTGGCCGACACCGAACGGGATCAAGATCACGATCATGCTGGAGGAGTGCGCGCTCCCCTACAAGCTGATCCCGGTCAACATCGGCAAGGGCGAGCAGTTCAAGCCGGACTTCCTGAAGATCGCGCCGAACAATCGCATGCCGGCGATCGTCGATCCCGATGGGCCGGGCGGCAAGCCGATCTCGGTGTTCGAGTCGGGCGCCATTCTCCAGTATCTCGGCCGCAAGACGGGCAAGTTCTATCCGTCCGACGAGCGCCAGCGCGTTGCCGTCGACGAGTGGTGCTTCTGGCAGATGGCGGGGCTCGGGCCGATGGCGGGCCAAGCCAACCACTTCCGCAACTATGCGCCCGAGAAGATCCCGTACGGCATCAGCCGCTATACCGACGAGGTGAACCGTCTCTATGGCGTCCTCGACAAGCAGCTCGACGGCAAGGAGTACATCTGCGGCGCGTACTCGATCGCCGACATGCTGAGCTTTCCGTGGGTTCGTCGCTATGAGGTCCAGGGCCAGAACCTCGCGGAGTTCCCCAACATCGCGAAGTGGGTCGAGCGCATGAATACGCGGCCTGCGGTTGCGCGCGGTGTGGCGGCCGGCGCGGAGCTGAGGTCGGCGACCTATAATCTTGGGCAGGACAAGGAAGCGCAGAAAATTCTCTTCGGTCAGCGCGCGCGCAAGTGAGCGTCGGCTCAACGACAACACGCACTTGGGAGAAACGAGCAAAGTGGAAAAAATCCATATCGAGTTCACGCTGTTTTCGGCGTTCTATTCACCGCTGATCTCGGTCATGTCAGGCGGCTTCCTGAAGGAAGAGGGGCTCGATGCCTCGTGGTCGGTGGCGCCGCCGGGCGTGTCGGCCATCAAGTCGCTCGAAGAAGGCAAGGCGCAGGTCATCCAGACGGCGCCGAGCCAGGCTTTCACGTCGCTCGCCAAGGGCGAGACGCCGGTCGCCGTGCACTTCGCGCAGATCAACGAGATGGACGGCTTCTTCATCACCGGCCGCGAGCCCGATCCGAATTTTAACTGGAAGAAGCTCGAAGGCGCCGAGGTCGTCATGTTCGGCGGCGGCCAGCCGCTCGCCATGTTCAAGTACGCCTGCCACAAGGCGGGCATCGACTTCAGCAAGATCAAGGCGATCACGCCGGGTGGTGCCGCGGACATCGACAAGGCCTTCCGCGCGGGGCAGGGCCGCTACGTGCAGCAGCAGGGGCCGTTCCCGCAGCAGCTCGAGGCGGACGGCGTCGGCCCTGTCGTTGCGGAGGTCGGGCCGAAGATCGGTCCCGTCGCCTTCTCGAGCCTCGCCGCCAAACGCGATTGGCTCGCGACGGACACCGCGAAGGCCTTCACGCGCGCCTATGCCAAGACGCGCAAGTATATGCTCGCGACGCCGGCCGCCGAGATCGCGCGGGCGGAGAAGTCCTACTTCCCGAAGATCGACGAGGACGTGCTTGCGCGCTGCATTGCCTCCTATCAGAAGCTCGGCTGCTGGACCCCGCACGTCGAGATCACCAGGCCGGCCTTCGAGGTCGCGCTCGATGTGTTCGAGCATTTCGGCACGCTCAAGGAGCGCTATCGCTACGAGCAGGTGTGCGCCGCGCCGCCGTCCATCAGCTAGATCGCACGACAACCAAGTGAGGAGGAATGGTCATGGCGACAGAGATCGAAGCCATCGAGAAGGTGATCTGGACCTATCTCGACGGCTTGTATGAAGGTGATACGGCAAAGCTCGGCAAGGCTTTCCACGAGGGCAGCCACCTCTACTCCATGCACGAGGGTGGCGTCGCGGACCTGCCGCGCGAGAAGTGGCTCGAGATGGTCAAGAGCCGGCCCTCGGCGAAGTCCAAGGATCTCAAGCGGACGGACCGGATCATCTCGATCGACATGGCGGGGCCCGAGACGGCCATCGTCAAGCTCGAGTGCTCCATCCACCCGCGCTACTTCACCGATTATCTCTCGCTGCTGAAGCTCAATGGCGGCTGGCGGATCGTCTCGAAGACCTTCCGCACGGACGTGCGGGAGTAGGCGCTGCGGCCGATCGCGCACCCGCGCAATCAGCCGGTTCTCTTCGTGCCCGAGGTCATGAGGATCGGGCAGGGGATCTTGCCGCTGTGCTCCGTGATGGCCATGGCGCCGGCAGCCAAGAGATCCTCCTCGATCCTTGCCCGCACGTCGGGCGATTGCCGGTCGACGATGTAGATGGCCCGCAGCGCGCACTTGCGCAGGAACGACAGCACGTCGGCTGGCGAGCTTGCTGCGAAGGTGCAGAGCACCTCCTCGACGCGCGTATCGATGAACGAAGCCGCGTCCATCAGCGCCGCCGAGACATTGGGATCGCTCAGCATGTACTGGCTCGGTCCCGTCGGGAGTCCGACCTTGGGATCGGCGTGCTTGAGAACGATGTCGCCGATCATCCCGAAGAACTTGTTCTTGCCGGGGCCGCACCAGACTGTGAAGACGTGGCGGCCGCCGGGGCGCAGGACACGGTAGGCTTCGGCCAGCGCCTTGCCCGGACGCGGAAAATGCAGCATCCCGAAGGCGCACACGACCGTATCGAAACTGGCATCGGCGTAGCGAAGGCTCTCGGCGTCGCCTTGCTCGATGGTAAGCGTCGGAAAGCGCAGGCGGGCATCGGCAATCATGTCAGGAGAGAAGTCGACGCCGGTCGGCTTGGCGCCGCGGCGCTGGGCCTCTGCCGCGACGTAGCCCGGGCCGGTGGCGACATCGAGCAGTTTGGCCCCGGGTTTGAGCGCAACCGCTTCGAGCACGGCCTCGACGGCCTGGCGGGTCATCTGGCCGGCGAGCGTGTCATAATGCTCCGCCAGCTTGACCCACGAGTCCGTCTCGAAATTCACAAACGCCTTATAATCGGCCTCGCTGATCGTCATAGCGATTAACTCCCGGTGCAGAAATTGATTTCTAAATAAGAGTTTGCGCCGGAATGGCGGGATGTGCTTTCGGACAGCCCGCAGCTCGGAGCGCATTAACCTTTCCGGGCCTCCGGCTTCGTTAGGTCGCGGGTACGGCCCGGAAATTGCGAGAAAACCATGGTAACCGAACGTGAATTGTGCGGCTAGGCGACTTGCCTGTAGCTCGACTACAACACGAACTCGGCCGATTCGCGGGGACAAGAACCGTATGTGCGGCATTGTTGGAATTCTGGGCGACAAGCCCGTTGCAAACGAGCTGGTCGACGCGCTGCGCCGGCTCGAATATCGCGGCTATGACTCGGCAGGCGTGGCGACCGTCGAGAACGGCCATCTCGACCGGCGGCGGGCCGAGGGCAAGCTACGCAATCTCGCCGAGCGCCTCTCGCGTCAGCCGCTCAAGGGGCGCGCCGGCATCGGCCACACGCGTTGGGCGACCCATGGCGCGCCGAACGAGCAGAACGCGCACCCGCACATGACCGACACCGTGTCGGTCGTGCACAACGGGATCATCGAGAATTTCCGCGAGATCAAGGAAACGCTGGCGCGCGAAGGCGTGACCTTCAGCTCCGAGACCGACACGGAAGTGGTCGCCCACCTCATCACGTCGGAGATGCGCCGTGGCGCCGATCCGGTCACGGCCACGGGCAAGGCCCTCAAGCAGCTCCGCGGCGCCTTCGCGCTCGCGATCATCTTCGCCGGCCAAGACGACCTCATGATCGGCGCGCGCGAAGGGAGCCCGCTCGCGGTCGGCCATGGCGAGGGCGAGATGTACCTCGGCTCGGATGCCATTGCGCTCGCGCCCTTCACGGACCGCATCACGTATCTCGAGGAAGGCGACTGGGTCATTCTGCATCGCGGCGGCGCCGAGTTCCGCGATCGCAATGGCCGCACGGTCCAGCGCAAGTCCATCACCTCGTCGGCGTCGGGCTTCCTGGTCGACAAGGGCAATCACAAGCACTTCATGCTCAAGGAGATCCACGAGCAGCCCGAAGTCGTCTCCCACACGCTGACGAACTACCTCGACATCGTCGCCGGCAAGGTGTCCTTCCCGGACATCGGTATCGACCTCGCGACCATCCCGCGCGTGACGATCTCCGCCTGCGGCACCGCCTATCTCGCAGGCCTCGTCGCCAAGTACTGGCTCGAGCGCTACGCGCGCGTGCCGGTCGAGATCGATGTCGCCTCGGAGATGCGCTATCGCGAGGCGCCGATGCCGGCGGGCGGCGTCGCCGTTTTCATCTCGCAGTCGGGCGAGACGGCGGACACGCTCGCGACGCTGCGCTACT
>JAEWIJ010000116.1 GCA_023387235.1 Pseudomonadota bacterium | reverse complement strand
CGTTGTCGTGTTCGGCGGCGTGGGCAATCTCTGGGGCACGCTTATCGGCGCCCTCTCGATCGGCATGGCCAACAAACTGCTCGAGCCCTATGCCGGCGCCGTGCTGGGCAAGATCCTGCTGCTCGTGGCGATCATCGTGTTCATCCAGAAGCGGCCGCGCGGCCTGGTCGCACTCAAGGGAAGGGCCGTCGAGGCATGATCACGCGCGCGCTTCTCGCCGACGACCGCACAGGCAAGTGGTTTCTGGCGATCATTCTCGGGCTCGCCATCGCCGTGCCGATCCTGCATCTCGCGGTGCCGGAGACGTCGCCCTTCCACGTCTCGACGGCGACCTTGGCGATCCTCGGCAAATACTTGTGCTTCGCGCTGCTCGCGTTGTCGCTCGATCTCGTGTGGGGCTACTGCGGCATTCTCTCGCTCGGCCATGGTGCCTTCTTTGCACTAGGCGGCTACGCCATGGGCATGTACCTCATGCGCCAGATCGGTACGCGCGGCGTGTACGCCCATCCGATCCTTCCGGACTTCATGGTCTTCCTCAATTGGAAAGAGTTGCCATGGTACTGGTACGGTTTCGAGAACGCCTGGTTTGCCTTCCTCATGGTGATGGCCGTCCCCGGCCTGCTCGCGTTCGTGTTCGGCTGGTTCGCCTTCCGCAGCCGCGTGACGGGCGTGTATCTCTCGATCATCACGCAGGCGCTGACCTACGCGCTGATGCTCGCGTTCTTCCGCAACGACATGGGCTTCGGGGGCAACAACGGCCTCACGGACTTCAAGGATATTCTGGGCTTTCCGGTCCAGGCGAACACGACTCGGGCCGCGCTCTTCGCAGCCTCGGCGCTGGCGCTGGCTCTCGGATACCTCGTGGCGCGGGCGATCGTCGCGTCCCGGCTCGGTAAGGTCCTCGTCTGCATCCGTGACGCGGAGAGCCGGACCCGCTTCATCGGCTACCGCGTCGAGCACTACAAGACCTTCGTCTTTACCGTCTCCGCCATCATGGCGGGCATTGCGGGCGCGCTCTACGTGCCGCAGGTCGGCATCATCAATCCGAGCGAGTTTCTCCCGGCCAACTCCATCGAGGTCGTGATCTGGGTCGCGGTCGGCGGGCGCGGCACGCTTGCCGGTGCCGCCCTCGGCGCGGTGCTCGTGAACTTCGCCAAGACGACGTTCACAACCGGCTTTCTCGCGCCCTACTGGCTCTTCGCGCTCGGTGCGCTGTTCGTCGTCACCACGATCTGGCTGCCGAAGGGCATTCTCGGCAAGTTCAACGATCTCTGGGAGCGTTGGCGTTCTTCTCCAGCGGAGAAGGGCGAGACCAAGCCTGCGCCCGTCCCGCAGCTCGCCGAGTAGGAGCCATTGCGATGACGTCGATCGTCGAACCCGATGTTCCGCCGCCGCTCACGCCGAGCCTCCTCTATCTCGACGGCGTCAGCGTTTCCTTCGATGGCTTTCGCGCCCTCAACGAGCTTTCGCTGCAGATCGCGCCCGGCGAGATGCGCGCCATCATCGGCCCCAACGGCGCCGGCAAGACGACGATGATGGACGTGATCACGGGCAAGACGCGCCCCGACACGGGCGAGGTGATCTTCGATCGCGGCATCGATCTGACGCGCCTCGACGAAGCGTCGATCGTCAACCTCGGCATCGGCCGCAAATTCCAGAAGCCGACGGTCTTCGAGAGCCACACCGTAGAGGACAACATCCTCCTCGCGCTGAAGGGCGACCGGCGTGCACGCGCCGTGCTCGTCGCGCGCACGAGCGCGGAGGAAACGCGCCGCCTCGACGAGATCCTCGAGATCGCCGGGCTCTCAGCCCAGCGCGAACGCCTCGCGGGCTTGCTGAGCCATGGCCAGAAGCAGTGGCTCGAGATCGGGATGCTGCTCGCGCAGGACCCGAAGCTGCTGCTCGTCGATGAGCCGGTCGCCGGCATGACGGATGCCGAGACCGAGGCGACTGCGGCGCTGCTGCGGCGCATTTCCGCGGCGGATCACTCGGTGGTCGTGGTCGAGCACGACATGGCGTTCGTGCGTGCGCTCGGCGTGAAGGTGACCTGTTTGCACGAAGGCTCTGTGCTCGCGGAAGGGGCCATCGATACCGTTTCGGAGAATCCTCGCGTCATCGAGGTTTACCTTGGGCGCTGAAGGACAGGAGAAAGCGCGATGCTGAAGGTCGAGGACGTCGACCTGCACTACGGGGCCGCACAAGTGCTGCGCGGCGTGAACCTCGAGGTGCGCAAGGGCGAAGTGACGTCGCTCATGGGTCGCAATGGCGTCGGCAAGACCACGCTGCTTCGCGCCATCGCCGGTCATCATCCGGTGAGTGCCGGCCTCATCGAGTGGGATGGTCAGACGCTCAACGGTCTGCCGCCCTACGAGCGCGCGCGCCGCGGCATCGCGCTCGTTCCGCAGGGACGCGAGATCTTCCCGCTTCTGACCGTCGCCGAGAACTTGCAGACGGGCCTTGCACCGCTCAAGAGCGAGGATCGCGAGATCGACGACGAGATCTTCACCCTCTTTCCGGTGTTGAAATCCATGCTGCGCCGACGCGGGGGCGATCTCTCCGGCGGCCAGCAGCAGCAGCTTGCGATCGGCCGCGCGCTCGCCATGAGGCCGCACCTGCTCGTTCTCGACGAGCCGACCGAAGGCATCCAGCCCTCCATCATCAAAGACATCGGCCGCGCTATCGACTACCTGCGCAAGAAGGGCGAGATGGCGATCCTTCTGGTCGAGCAGTACTTCGAGTTCGCGCGCGATCTCGCCGACCGCTATGCGGTCATGGAGCGCGGGCAGATCGTGATGTCCGGCGCCCGCACTGACATGGTCGAGACCGACGTGCGGCGCAGGTTGTCGGTTTAGCCTTCTTCCCCTTCTCCCCGCGCGCGGGGAGAAGGCCGGGATGAGGGGCGGCGGCAAACGCCGACGTTGGCAAGTGGCGCCGCCCCTCATACTAACCATATACCCGAAAAGGACGGGGAGAAGGGACAAGTGGTTTCCCGCTGCAATCTCGGTGATATGCTCGGAGCTTCCAGCAACTGCGGGAGAGCTTCGAGCCATGCGTATCGCGCCTCTTCTTACCGGCGTTGCCCTCGTTTCAGCCGCCTTCGGTTCACTGCTCGCGCTGCCGGAGCGCGTCGCGGCCCACCCGCCGGCCATCGTCAGCGAGGCCCAGCGCAAGCTGATCAGCGAGGAAGTTGCGGCTTTTCGTAAGGAAGTCGCCGCGGCCATCAGGGCCAAGGACGCCAAGCGCCTTCAGCGCATGTACGCGCCGTCCTTCGTGCACACGCACACCACAGGCAAGACGGACGACAAGAAGGCGCGCATTGCGACGCTGCTGAAAGGCGATCCCGTCATCGAAACCGCGCCCGCAAGCGACCTCGTCATCCGCATCCCGAATGACTGGGTCGGCATCGCGACGGGCGTGTCGCCGATCAAGTCCGACGACGGCAAGACCTACGATGTGCGCTGGACGGCCGTGTACACGCGCGAAGGCCAGAGCTGGCACGTCGCCGCCAGCCACGCGACCCGCCTCGGCGAGAGCAAGCCGTGATGCGCCAAACCGGAGCGACGATCAGTAGATCGTCTGCTTGATGCGCTCGGGATAAATGCGGTTGTACTCGTCCGCATCCGCGCCCTTGAGAGTCGCCGCGACCAGCTCGCCGACGCTCGGCAGCTCCGTCCGCTTGATCTGCGAGGCCGGATCCCAGAGCTTCGAGCGCACGAGCGCCTTCGTGCACTGGAAGTAGACCTTCTCGATCTCGACGACGATGAGGCTCTTCGGCACCTGACGCTGCATCTCGAAGGTCGCGCAGAGCGCCGGATCGGTCGTGATGTGCGCGCGGCCGTTGATGCGCAACGTCTCGCCGACACCGGGGATCAGGAACAGGAGCCCGACGCGGCCCGTCTCGACGATGTTGCGCAGCGTATCGATGCGGTTGTTGCCGCGCCGGTCCGGGATCAGGATGGTCCGCTCATCGACCACACGCACGAAGGAGCCGACAGGATCACCGCGCGGCGTGCAGTCGAGCCCCTCCGCACCCGCCGATGCGATGGCGCAGAACGGCGCCTTCTCGACGAACGCGCGATAAGGAGCGTTCAGATGGTCAATTTCCTTGGCGACTGCGGCGCCGCTCGGCTGGCCGTAGAGGGCCTCCAGTTCGGCGAGCGAGGTGATCCGATGAGAAGTGATGCTCAAAGGTGCGTCGTTCATGCCGGTCCGCCTCTTTCGAAGTCCGTCGCTACCTAAACCATAAGGGTGGTCGCGGTCCAAGTCCATCCGGTCAGCCCGCTGATCGGTCCCGCGCCTTAGCCTCGACCCGGCGCGTATGAAGAACCGGCTCGGTGTAGCCACTCGGCTGCTCGCGGCCCTTGAGCACCAGATCGAGCGCTGCCGCGAACGCGATCGAGCCATCGAAATCGGGGGCCATCGGCCGATAGCCGGAATCGCCGGCATTCTGGCGATCGACGACCGCCGCCATGCGCTTCATGGTCTCGACGACCTGCGCCTCGCTCACGATGCCGTGGTGCAGCCAGTTCGCAATGTGCTGGCTGGAGATGCGCAGCGTCGCCCGGTCCTCCATGAGCGCCACGTCGTCGATGTCGGGCACCTTCGAGCAGCCGATGCCCTGGTCGATCCAGCGCACGACATAGCCGAGAATGCCTTGCGCGTTGTTTTCGACCTCGCGCTGGATGTCCTCCCCCGACCAGTTCGGGCGATCGGCGAGTGGCGGTGTCAATAAGTCGTCCAGACTCGCGCGCGGCCTTTCGGCAATAGCAGCCTGCCGCGCACCTACATCGACCAGATGATAGTGGATGGCGTGCAGCGTCGCCGCGATGGGCGACGGTACCCATGCCGTGCTCGCGCCCGCCTCCGGATGAGCGATCTTCTCCGCGAGCATGGCCGACATGAGATCAGGCTTGGCCCACATGCCCTTGCCGATCTGCGCGCGGCCCGGCAGGCCGCAGGCAATGCCGATATCGACATTGCGGTTCTCGTAGGCCTTGATCCACGGTGTCTTCGGCACATCCGCTTTGCGGATCACGGGCCCGGCCTCCATGGAGGTGTGGATCTCGTCGCCGGTGCGGTCGAGGAAGCCTGTATTGATGAAGAACAGGCGCGAGCGCGCGGCCCGGATGCATTCCTTGAGATTGGCGCTCGTGCGGCGCTCCTCGTCCATGAGCCCCATCTTGAGCGTGTTCCGCGCAAGGCCGAGAACGTCCTCCGTCATGGCGAAAAGCTTGTCCGCGAACACCACCTCCGTCGGGCCATGCATCTTCGGCTTGACGATGTAGATCGCGTTCTCGCGGCTGTTCTTGAGAGGGCCGCCGCCCTTGAGATCGTGCATCGCGATGAGGCTCGTCACGAGCGCATCCAGAATACCCTCGGGCGCGGCGGCGCCATCCGCATCGAGCACGCTCGCATCGCTCATGAGATGCCCGACATTGCGCACGAGCATCAGGCTGCGGCCGGGCACGGAAGCTTCGCCGCCCTGGGGAAGACGATACGTGCGGTCGGGCGCAAGCCGCCGCGTCGTCGATCCGCGCGCCGTCTCGATTGTCGCTTCGAGCGTGCCCTTCATCAGCCCGAGCCAGTTGCGGTAGCACGCGACCTTGTCATCGGGATCGACGGCGGCGGTCGCGTCCTCGAAATCGACGATCGTCGTCAGCGCCGACTCGACATGGACATCGGCGAGGCCGGCCGAATGAGCTGCACCGACCGGATTTTTGCGGTCGAAGCGCAGCTCGATGCCGAGGCCGTTGTGCTCGAGCAGGATGGCGCTCGGGTTCAGCGGATCACCCTGATAGCCAAGAAACTGCGCGCTATCGGAAAGATAGGCGCGAGGCTCAGTGGCGCCGACGTCGAAAAGAAGCGTGCCGACTTCGATCGTGTAGGCGACGACCTCGCCGTGCGAGCGCGGCCCCTTGAGGTTCTCGATCGGCAGGAAGGCATCGAGCCAGTCCTGCACCTTGGCCACGGCCTTGGCGCCCCGTGTCGGGTTGTAGGAAGTCCCCTTCTCCGCGCCACCCGTGTCCGGGATGGCATCCGAGATATAGAGCGCGTCATAGAGCGAGCCCCAGCGGGCAT
Source organism: Pseudomonadota bacterium (assembly GCA_023387235.1). Classification (GTDB taxonomy): domain Bacteria; phylum Pseudomonadota; class Alphaproteobacteria; order Rhizobiales; family Hyphomicrobiaceae. The sequence continues at coordinate 21,054 of JAEWIJ010000116.1, read as the reverse complement.
TGGCCGCGTTGAGCGCCATGCGCGCGTTGCTGACCGGCACGACGAGCTGTGGCCCGGCCATGGTCGCGATCTCGGCATCGACGCCTTCGGTATCGATGGCGAAATCGGGCCCCTCCGGCGCGAGGTAGCCGATACGCTCAAGAAAAGCCCGATAGGTCGCCTGATCGAGCGGTTGCCCGCGATGGGCACGGTGCCAGCCGTCGATCTCTGTCTGAAGCCTGTCGCGCTCGGCGAGAAGGGCGCGATTCTCGGGAGCAAGCGTTGTCAGAGTGCGCTCGAGACCGGCCCAGAATGCCTCACCCTCGACGTCCGTCCCAGGCAGCGCTTCCCGATCGACGAAATCGGCGAGCACCCTCGCCACGCGAAGCCGGCCCTTGGAAACGTAGTCGATCATGTTGGCGTGCCACCCTGCTGCTCGAGATCATGCTGTACTGCACCATCCTTTTGGTGGCGCCGCAACATGCGCAGGGTTTGTTGGCCGATCCCCGCCCCGGGTCAACCCCCGGCGACGACTTTCGGGCACTCCTCGTTAATGAATTTATTGACCGCCTTGATCATCCGGCGGTGGAACACGCCGACGGTATCCTCGAGCTGCGCCGCCGACCAGACAACGCCCTTGATCACGCCGGGCGCCTTGATGTCGGTGACGTTCACCCAGATCTTCTTGGCCTTGCCGTCCTTGAACTCGATGATCGGCGCCAGCGTGATCTCGGCCTTGTCGATGCTGTTCTCGCGCTCGACCTCGCACTGCACGGTGTGGGCCGGAATGGTCACCCTGATCTCGGCAGCCGAGAGCGCGCCGACGATCATGTCGCGCGGCACCCGGAAATCCACCTCGCACTTGGCCGCACCGAATCCCCAGCGCAGCTTCTTGGCCGAGCCCTCCTTCATGGTCTTGCGGGACCATGCTTTGCTCAGCGGGCACTGGAGATCGCCCTTCGTCGGCGTCTTCGCAACGACGACCTGGCAGAGAGACTTCTCGCAGGCCTTGAGCCGTGCCTTCTCGTCGGCCCTGGGCTCGATGGCCGAGGCGCCCCCCAAGGGCACCGCAAGGCCGGCCAGCAGCGCCACAGCGACAGCGATGATAACCCCGGACAGCCGGGCATTCCGCACGCTTCTCAGCACGTTCATCCCCCCTCGAAGGCAGGGTCCGCGACCCGCCGTATCCCTCGGGGGCAGCCGCAGCACCATTGAACAATCCGGGACCGCTCACGGCCCCGACCCGCCGGGCGAGCACCTTCCAGCCGGCCTGATTTCGGCGGGCATTGCGGCATGAACGTGACACCGAAATCGCAAAATTCAGCAATTATGCACAAGATACACAACGTGATTGGCGCTTCGGTGTAAGCTCGTCTCGATCTTATGATTCGTCGTCCCGTCCAGGACGGCGGGCCCCTGCTCGAGGAGAACAATAATGCGCTGGACGATGTCGCTGCTGGGGCTCCTCGCCGTAGCCGGAATCACGAGCGCGCCGGTGCAGGAGGCGGCAGCCGACGGGATGAAGGACCGCAGCAAGCGCACGGTCGTCCGCAAACACACCCACCATGAGCGCTACGCGTTCGAGGCCGACAAGTACGCCTACCGCTACAGTCCGCGGGGCTACTATCCGTATTATAACTCGAACTACTGGTCCTCGGCCCGCTACGTGCGCGCGCGCAACGTGGCCCACTACTACGACTGGATCCAGGAGCGGCCGCCGTACTTCAAGGCCTGGGGGCACCCGCGCAAGGACTACCACCACCGGAGCTGGCACGCCGAGCACCACGGCTACATCTGGCGGCACCACTGGTGAGTTGCGCAGAGATCTGGGTAGCGATCTTTCAGGGGGCTTCGGCCCCCTTTCTCGTTCAGTAGGCCGTTGCCGACTGCGCGCTGCTGAGTGGGCTGGCGGTCGTCACGCCGGCCGAGATCACGGGAGCTGCCGGTCGCCGGATCTCTCCTTCGACGGCCTCGGCCATCAGCTCGGCCAGACAGGCATAGGATCTGTCGTTCAGGTGGAACTTGTCCTTCCACAGAAACAAATCCGCCGTTTGCTGACCGCTGGCGATCAGGTGCTTCATGATCGCATAGCGACGGAACACCGGCACGCCCTGCTCACGCGCAACGGCCCGCATGACCGCGACGAAGTCCTCGTACCGAGGCACGCCCGCCGAACGCGGATAATACTGCGGATCGACCAGCACCACCTCGATGCCTGCGGCCTTGAGGGCCGTGATGCCGCTAATCAAAACGCGGCGGAAAACCGGTATCTCGACGCCGCTGATCGCGTCGTTGACACCCGTCTGCCAAAGAACCAGCGCGGGCCGCGCCGGGATCACGTCCCGCATGAGCCGCGTGAGCATGGCCTCGGCGAGCTCGCCGCCCTTGCCGAGATTGGTGACCTGGAAATCCTTGCCCGGAAAGCGGCGGTCCATTTCGTCGTCGAAGCGCGCCGGATAGGCCGCCTGCTTGGTGGACGCCCCGGCGCCCTCGGTCGACGAGGAGCCAAGCGCCACGACCTTTATCTCGCGACCGTGCTCGATGGCCCGCGCGAGGCCGCGCAAGGGCGATTCGAACGCGACAAGCGCGCCGGGTGGCCTGCACGTTGGAAGCGGGTCGAGCGCCTTGGCAGGCCCGGCAAGAGAGGAACAGATGGTGAGACCAAGGACGAGCACAGCCGCCCGGGCAAAGATACCTTCTGCGGCGGAGGTCCGATCCGACCTCGCCGCCTTAAGCGCGCGCCACATGCATTACCCCTGCGCAGCCCTATTCCGGGGCCGGATACTAGGCGAAGGCCCGATCGATTGTCGAGTTTTCCTTCGTCGCAGTTACCAGTGTTGCCCTCAGGAAACCCTGGCCGGATTCTATACGTTACTCACGTGACAGTGATGCCAGGTGGTTTGGCCGGGGGGCAGGAAATCAGCTATAGCTCCGGGCAATGATGAAGCGGCAACCTTGCTGTCGCCGCAAAGCACAACTAATCCGGCTCGTGGAGGCCGCGCCGTGGGCGCGCGGCGTCCGGCATACATCAGCCGGCTCAGAGATCGTGAGCACACGATGAACAAGAAACGGGGACAGCGGGAGACCGCCGGCAAGGCGGCTTCCGGAGCCAATTTCACACGCAGACAGGCCCTGGCCGCCGGTCTTGGACTGGCCGCAGGCCTCTATGGGGCCAAGGCGCAGGCCCAGGAATGGTGGCAGCAGCTCCCGGGCTTTGCCTCGTACAGCTATCCCGACAGGGACCGCCGTCCGCGCACGCCAACTCAGGCCGATGTGCTCGACGACCTGCGCGAGGGCACGACGCCCATGCGCTCGCAGGAGATGCTGAGCGCCATGGGTGACGCGATCAATCGCGTCCAGCGCGTCGTGGCAGATGGCGGCTGGCCGACCATTCCCGGCACGCGCATGATCCGGCCGGGCGACGAGGATGAACGCGTGCCGATGGTGCGGCGTGTTCTCGTGCTGTGGGGCGATATGCGGCCCCAGGGCGGGTTCCGGTCGCTGGTCCTCGACAGCGACACCGAAGCGGGACTGCGCCGCTTCCAGAGCCGGCACGGCCTCCGGGTGAGCGGACGCGTGGATCGCCCGACACTGCAGGCCTTGAATGTGCCGCCGGCCGCGCGCCTCGCGCAGCTGCAGATGAATTACAACCGCATTCGCGATCTGCTATCGCTCAAGCTCGACGACCGCTACGTCCTCGTGAACGTGCCCGGCTACCAGGCCGAGGCCGTCGTGCGCAATAGCGTCGAGGAGCGTCATCGCGTGATCGCCGGCAAGCCGGATCGCCAGACGCCCGTCGTCACGGCGAACATCCGCGCGCTCAACTTCTTCCCCTTCTGGCGCGTGCCGGAGAGCATCGCCAACCTCGACGTCATCCCGCGCCTCGTCAAGGAACCGGAGTATCTCCAGAAGGAGCACATCCGCGTCCTGACCGGCAGCTTCGTCGGCCCGGAGATCGACGTTACCAACATCGATTGGCGCACGGTCGATTCGAAGAACCTGCGCTTCCGCCAGGATCCGGGGCCGCACAATGCGCTCGGGCTCGTGCGCATCGACATGCCGAACGAGCATGGCGTCTACATGCATGACACGCCGATGAAGCCGCTCTTCGAGCAGCGCTCGCGCGCGTTCAGCGCCGGTTGCGTGCGCGTGCAGGGCGTGTTCGACCTCGCCGCCTGGATCGCACGCGACGAGCCCGGCATGAGCCGCGAGCGCGTCGAGCAGATCCTGCAGGGTGGCCAGCCCGTCGATATCACGCTGGCGCGTCCGCTGCCGGTGGCTTTCGTCTATGTGACGGCGTGGGTGGAGGAGGACGGACGCATCATTTTCCGTCCCGACATCTACGGCAAGGATCAGGTTCGCGAGCTTGCAAGCGATCGCGAGCGCGAGGTCGATCCCGACGCGCCGCCCATGCCGCGCGAGACGCTGGCGCCCTGATTTTTCTTGCCGCGGGCGGGGCTGGGAGGGGAGCACTATTCCCCTCTCCCCGCGCTTGCGGAGAGAGGGCCAGGGTGAGGGGCGGCGACATACGCTGACGTCGGTCAGTGGCGCCGCCCCTCATCCCGACCTTCTCCCCGTGAGGACGGGGAGAAGGAGAAATAGGGTGACCTACTCCTCCTTCTTCCGCGCATTCGCGGTGCCGGGCAGCGTGCCCATGTACTTCGCAAGAATGGTCAGCATGATCTCGTCGGCGCCACCGCCGATCGATGAAAGACGCGTGTCGCGATAGGCGCGGCTCACAACCGTCTCGTTCATGAAGCCCATGCCGCCCCAGTACTGGAGGCAGCCGTCACTCACCTCGCGGCTCAACCGTCCAGCCTTCAGCTTCGCCATGGAGGCGAGCTTGGTCACATCCTGCCCCGCGAGATAAAGCTCGCAGCACCGATAGACATGGCTTCTCAGCAACTCGATCTCGGTCTGCAATTCGGCGAGCCGGAAATGCACGACCTGATTGTCGAGGATCGGCCGGCCGAAGGCCATGCGCCCACGCGTGTACTCGATCGTCGCATTGATGATGCGCTCGTTGCCCTTGAGCGCGCGCGCTGCAGCCCACAGCCGCTCCTCCTGGAACTGCAGCATCTGGTAGGTGAAGCCCTTGCCCTCCTCGCCGACGCGATACCGCTGCGGCACACGCACGTCGTCGAAGAATATCTGCGCCGTATCCGAGGCGTGCATGCCCATCTTGTCGAGCTTGCGCGCGATCTCGACGCCCTTCGTCTTCATGGGCACGCAGATGAGCGTCTTGTTGAGATGCACCGGGCCGTCGGACGTGTTGGCCAACAAGCATATCCAATCGGCCTGCGTGCCGTTCGTCGCCCACATCTTACCGCCGTTGATGATGTAGTCGTCACCGTCCTTGCGCGCCGTCGTCTTGATGGAGGCGACGTCCGATCCCGCGCCGACCTCCGACACGCCGAGACAGGCGACATAGTCGCCGGCGATCGACGGCGCGAGAAATTCGCGCCGCACCTCGTCGTCACCGAAGCGGGCGAGCGCCGGCGTCGCCATGTCGGTCTGCACGCCGATCGCCATGGGAATGCCGCCGCAGTTGATGGCGCCAAGCTCCGCCATCACGATCGCGTAGGAATAGTCGAGCCCCTGGCCGCCGAACGCGACCGGCTTGTTGAGCCCGAGAAAACCGAGAGCGCCCATCTTCTTGAAGAGCGCGTGAGCGGGGAATATCTGCGCCTTTTCCCACGTGTCGACGTACGGATTGATCTCGGCAGCGATGAACTTCTGCAGGCTGCGCCGCAGCTCTTCGTGCTCGTGCGTGAACTGCATGGGATTTCCTCCTGACACGAACGCCCGCACCTTTCGGCACGGGCGCTCGCCACGACTGCAGATCCGGCACGATCAGAACGACAGACCGGCCTTGACCTCCTTCCAGCGCCCATTCTCGATGACGCTGACCTGGGTGATCGTCGACGCCAGATGGTTGGTGGTTGAGAACTTCGTCGGCGGCGAGTTGAAGATGTCCTGGAACACATCGCCCGACTCGAGCGCGGCGAGCAGCTTCGCACCAGTCAGCTCCTTGCCGGCCTTCTGGACGTAGTGAGCGAACGTCGTGATCGCGTTGTGGCCGATAACGGCTTGTGAGTTGGGCTCCGAATTGTACGTCTTGAAATAGGCCTCTGCCCACTCCTTGACCTTGCCCGTCGCGGTGTCGCGATAGGGGATCTCGAAGCCGCAGGCCGAATAGAGCCCCTCCACGACAGCCTTGCCGAGCGCCGGAATCTCGATCACGCACACCGGTGAAGCGCCGAGCCAGGTCGGATTGAAGCCGATCTTTTTGCTCTCGGCCATCACGCCGATCGGCTCGCGAATGACCGCACCGAGGACGACGAGATCGCAGCCGTCGGCCTTCATCTTGGCCGCCTGAGCGGAGAAGTCCGAAGCGCCGCGCTTGTAGGTCGTCACGGACGCCGGCTTCAGCTTCATCGCCTCGATCTGTTGCGTGAAGCCGTCGAAGACGTTCTTGCCGTATTCGTCGTCCTGGTACATGACGCACGGCTTCTGGATCTGCTTGTGTCCGACCATGAACTTGACGGCCGCCCTGGTGCTCTCGACATAGGGCAGCAGGTTGTTGAACTTCAGACGCTCCTGCGGCTTGGCCGGATCGAACTTGTAGGTGAACTCGGCCGCGGTCAGCGGGAAGAGCTGCAGGATGCCGGCCTCGAACAAGATGTCCTGGGCCGCAATCACGGTCGGCGAACCCATGGGGCCGATCATGGCGAAGATCTTGTCACGCTCGACCATCTTTTGCGTCGCGAGCACGGCTTTGCGCGGCTCGTAGGCGCTGTCCTCGGCGATGAGCTTCAGCATCCGGCCGTTGATGCCGCCCTTCGCATTGATCTCCTCGACGGCGAGCTTCATGCCGTTGAGCACCGGCACGCCCCAGGCCTTGATTGGCCCCGAGAGATCCTGGTGCGTGCCGATCACGATCTCCTTGTCCGATATCCCCTGGTTCGTGACTTTGGTCTGCGCCAACGCCGGTCCGGACGCCACCGCGAGCGCGGCGCCGAGCAGACCCATTTTCAGCTTCTGAAGGCTCATTCGTTTCCTCCTCCGAACACCACGCATCGCCCTGTTGTTGTCTCCCGAAGGCGGGCGATTCCATGCCCTCGGCGATTGAGTAGACCGGCAGCGGCGCTCAGGCCGCGACCCTCTCCTTGTACATCGCCTCGATCTCGGGCGCATATTTCCTGTTCACGAACGCACGCTTGAGCTTCATGGTCGGCGTCAGCTCCTCGTCCTCGGGCGTGAGCTGCTGCTCGATGAGGTGGAAGCGGCGGATCGTCTCGACGCGCGCAAATTTCACGTTCACCTTCTCTATCTCCGCTGCGATCAGGTCGCGCACCTCGCGCGCCCGGCAGAGGCTCGCATAGTTCGTGAAGGGCACGTTCTGGTCCTGGGCGAACTTCTCGACATTCTCCTGATCGATCATGACGAGGCACGTGAGATAGGGGCGCTTGTCGCCGATCACCACCGCGTCGGAGATGTACGGCGAGAACTTGAGCTGGTTCTCGATCTCGGACGGCGTGACGTTCTTGCCGCCCGCGGTGATGATGATATCCTTCATGCGGTCCGTAATTTTGACGAACCCCTCATCGTCGATGAAGCCGACGTCGCCCGTGTGCAGCCAGCCCTCGGCGTCGATCGTCTCGGCCGTCTTCTCGGGATGATTGAGATAACCGCTCATGAGGTAGTCGCCGCGAAGCAGGATCTCGCCCTGCGGTGAGACCTTGGCCTCCGCCCACGGCACGGACTTGCCGACCGTGCCGAGTTTGATGTGCTCGGGCGGCATGACGGTCGCAACGCCGCAGTTCTCCGTCTGACCATAGACCTCGTACATGTCGAGACCGAGCGCCAGATACCAGCGAATGAGATCCGGCGAGATCGGCGCGGCGCCGGTGAACATCACGCGGCAATTGTCGACGCCCATCATGCGCCGCACGTTGCGCAGGACGGCCCAATAGCCCATGGCATTGAGCGCCCTGAGCAGGACCGAGGGCTTCTTTCCGGCAAGGCGAGCGTCGGCAATGCGATAGCCGACAGCGATCGCCTTCTCGTAGGCCCACTTCTCGATTCCCGTCGCATCTTTCAGCGCGATCATGGTGCCCGAATAGAACTTCTCCCACACGCGCGGCACGGCAAGGAAGGTCGCCGGCTGCACCTCGCGAATGTTGTCCGGCACGGTTTCCGGACTCTCGGCGAAATTCATGACCGGCCCCATGCCGATCGACATGTAATAGCCGCCGACCCGCTCCGCGACATGGCACATCGGCAGGAACAGCAGCTTCGGCTCACCCGGCACCGAGCCGAACAAGTCCGGCGCATGACGCATCTGCGCGAGCACCGAGCGGTGCGGATGCATGGCGCCCTTGGGTGGGCCGGTCGTGCCCGAGGTATAGACGAGGATGGCGAGATCCTCGGGTCCGCGCGAGGCGAGCATCTCGTCGATGAGGGTGGGACGGCCGACCATGTGCGCGCGGCCTTCCTCGATGAAGTCGTCAAACGCGATGATCATCGGATCGCTGAAGCGCGTCAGGCCCTCCATGTCGAACACGACGATCTTCTCGAGCGTCGGACAACGACCGCGCACCTCGAGCGCCTTGTCGAGTTGCTCGTCGTCCTCGACGAACAGCACGCGCGTCCGGCTGTCATTGACGAGGTACTCGACCTGACGCGGCGAGTCGGTCGGATAGATGCCAGATGAGACGCCACCCGCGAGCAGTGCGCCCATGTCGGCATAGACCCACTCGGGCCTGGTATTGCAGAGGATGGACACCACGTCGCCGGGCCGGAAATCCATCGCGGCAAGCGCATAGGCGACGGCCTTCGAGCGCTCCAGCCACTCACCCCAGGTGATGGTCTTCCACACACCCATGTGCTTCTCGCGGATCGCTGGCTCGCCCCGCCATCTCTCGACCGCGCGCATGAAGCTCTTCGGGATCGTGTCGGCAATGATCGCATCAACATCGTGTGCCATGCGTCGCGCCTCCTTCACCTAACGCCAAGTCTTCTTGCGCTTCCAGCGCCGCTCGCCGCGCGCGCCGTCTTCGCGGGCGCCGAGGTAGAACTCCTGGATGTCCTTGCTCTCGCGCAGGCGCTCGCAGCTATCGGCCATGACGATCCGCCCGACCTCGAGCACATAGCCGAAGTGCGCCGTCTCGAGCGCCATGCGCGCGTTCTGCTCGACGAGCAACATCGAGACGCCCTCCTCCGCATTTACGCGCCGGATGATGCCGAAGATCTCCTTCACGAGCAGCGGCGACAGACCGAGCGAGGGCTCGTCGAGCAGCAGCAGGCGGGGCCGATTCATGAGCGCGCGCGAGATCGCGAGCATCTGCTGCTCGCCGCCGGAAAGATGCCCGGCCGGCTGGTCGAGACGCTCCCTCAGGCGCGGGAAATAGCCGTAGATGCGCTCGAGATCGTCTGCGATCCCTGCGCGGTCATGGCGGATATAGGCACCCATCATGAGGTTCTCGCGCACCGTGAGGAACGGGAACACCTCGCGTCCCTCAGGCACATGACCGAGCCCGAGCCGCACGATCTTGTCGGGGTCGAGGCGCTGGATCTGTTTGCCTTCGAACTCCACCGCACCCTTGAGCGGATCGAGCACGCCGGAGATCGTCTTCAGGATGGTCGTCTTGCCCGCACCGTTGGCGCCGAGAACGGTGACGATCGCCCCGCGCGGCACTTCGAGGCTGACGCCCCGGATAGCCATGATCGGCCCGTAGTAGCTCTCGATATTCGAAACCTTCAGGATCGGCTCGGCCGTCGCCGACGCAGCCAACGGCGCGCCGGACGCTTCCCTCATTTCGCTTTCCGCGCTCATGGTCATGCGCTCAAGCTCCGATATAGGCCGCAACGACATCGGGATGGCGCTGCACTTCGACAGGCGTGCCTTCCGCGATGACGCGACCGTAGTTGAGTGCCAGCACGCGATCCGACACCCGATTGACGAGGCTCATGTCGTGCTCGACCATCAGCACCGTGATGCCGAGCTCGTTCTTGATGTCGCGGATCCAGAACGACATATCGTCCGTCTCCTCGACATTGAGGCCCGACGACGGCTCGTCGAGAAGGATGAGCTTCGGCTCAGAGCAGAGCGCGCGCGCGAGCTCGACCACCTTGCGTACGCCGTACGGCAAGCCGGCGATGATCTTCTCGCGGTAGGCCTGCAGATCCAGGAAGTCGATCACCTCCTCGACCTTGGCGCGATGTGCCTTCTCCGCCGTGCGCACGTTCGGCAGGAACAGCACCTCCTGCCAGAGCTTCGTGCGTGAATGGCAATGGCGGCCGACCAGGAGATTGGAAAGCACACTCGCGTTGTCGAAGAGTTCGATGTTCTGAAACGTACGCGCGATGCCCATGCTGGCAATCTGGTGCGGCGGCACCTCCGTGATGTCCTTGTCCTCGAAGAAGAGATGTCCCGCCGTCGGCTCATAGAGCCGCGAGATCATGTTGAAGATCGATGTCTTCCCCGCGCCGTTCGGCCCGATGATCGTGAAGATCTCGCCCTGCCGGATCTCGAAGCTGACGGCATCGACGGCCTTGAGGCCGCCGAAGTGGAGCGAGAGGTTGTCGACCCTGAAGTAGCTCACCGGTTGCGCTCCGACTTCACGTAGGTCTTCTGCCGCCTGAAGGTCGCCTTCTTGTAGAGTGGGAAGAGCTGGAAATAGAGCTTGATCTTGAGCCAGCGCCCGTAAAGCCCGAGCGGCTCGAAGAGCACGAACAGGATGATGATCAAGCCGTAGATCGCACCCTTGAGGCCCGGCGCCGAGAAGATCGCGTGGAGCCTTTCCTGCAACCCGTGGGCCGCCGCATCGCCGAGCCCGAGGCCATTCGCGAAGCCCGCAACCATGCCCGGCACATCATCCTTCAGCATGGTGAGGAGCGGATCGACCATGACGATGAAGATCGCGCCGAGGATGGCGCCGTGCAGCCCGAAGGCGCCACCGATGATGATCACCATGATGAACTCGATCGACAGCAGGAGCGTGAACATCTCCGGGCTGATGAACGACATCTTGTGCGCGTAGAGCGTGCCCGCGAGCCCTGTGATCGCGGCGCTGATCGCGAACGACCTGACCTTGTAGCGCGCGAGATCGATGCCCATGCTCTTGGCGGCCGTCTCGCTGTCGCGGATGGCGATGAAGGCGCGGCCGGTCGGCGAGCGCATGAGGTTCAGCGTCGCGAGAATGACGAGGACGAGAACGCCAAGACAAAGGAAGTAGAAGCTGTTGCTGTCGCGCGTGACCGTCTGGCCGAAGAATTCTACGGCGCGTACGCGCATGCCCTCGTTGCCGTGCGTCACGCTCTCCCAGCGCGCGAGGATCTCCTCGACGATGAAGGCGAAAGAGATCGTGGCGATCAGCAGGTAGATGCCGTGCAGCCGCAGTGCGGGAATGCCGACGATCGCACCGACGACGCCCGTCAGAATGCCGGCGACGGGGAAGTAGACCTCGAAGGGATAGCCGCGCGCCTGCAGGAATCCCGCCGTGTAGGCGCCGATGGCGAGAAAGGCGGCGTGCCCGATCGATCCGAGGCCGGTGAAGCCCGTCAGGATCATCAGCGCGACGCCGACGATCGCGTAGATGAAGACGAAAACGAGCTGGCTCTGCAGGTAGCTGCCGACGAGATAGGGCAAGGCCGCAAGCACCGCGAACAGCAGCCCGTACGACCACCAGTGCCCGCCATGCTGGAGGAGCTTGATGTCCTGCTCGTAGTCGGTCTTGAAGATGAACCGCATCGTGTTCGCTCCTCAGACTTTCTTGCGCCCGAGCGCGCCGAACAGACCCTCGGGCCTCAGCAGCAGCACCAGCAGCAGGATGATGTACGGCGCCACGTCCTTCCATCCCTGCGGCAGGTAGAAGCCCGCCATGGTCTCGACGACGCCGATGATGAGGCCACCGACGAGCGCGCCCGGTATGGAGCCGAAACCACCGAGCACCGCGGCCGGAAAAGCCTTGAGGCCGAGCGCCAGACCGACATTGGAATGCACGAACGTGATCGGCGCCAGCAGGACACCCGCGACGCCCGCCACCATCGCGCTGATCGCCCACACCAGCGACACGACCCGCTTGACGGGAATGCCCATGTAGTACGCCGCAAGCATGTTCTCCGACGTCGCGCGCATGGCCGTGCCGAGGCGCGTGCGGTTGAAGAACACGTACAGCACCGCGATCAGGATGACCGTGACGATGATGACGGAGAGCTTGTCATGGGCGAGCACGAGGTCGCCGATCTTGAGCACGTCCTGCGAGAACGGCGCCTCGATCTTGAGGTCGTCCGTGCCCCAGATCATACCGGCGAGCGAGCGCAGCAGGAAGCCGAGGCCGATCGTCACCATGATGATGGAGAAGAGCGGAAAGCCCAGGATCGGACGGATGACGAAGCGCTCGACGGTCATGCCGACGAGGCCCATGGTCAGCACGGCGAGCAGAAAGCCGAGCCAGTAGTTGAGACCAATGAGGGTTATGTACGTGTAGGCGACAAAGCCGCCGAGCATCATCAAGTCGCCCTGGGCGAAGTTGATGACCTCGGTCGCCTTGTAGATAAGGACGAACCCGAGCGCGATCAGCCCGTAGATGCAGCCCAACGCAAGACCGCTCACGAGCTGCTGAAGAAAATCCAGCATGCCGGCGCTTCCTCCCGCACACCCGGCGCAGCGGCTCTATGCGGCCACCTTTCCTCACCGGATGTCAGCGCACCGATCATTGCGGGAGCTTTCAAGTCCTGTCAACGCAGTCGATTGAGGGCTCGATGGGGCGTGCGCCGTTGCGTCCGCGGCCTCGGCGCGCTAGAGCAGGGCCGTGGAACAAGTGGGGTATTCGCCCCTGTCAATCGGGACTGGACGATGATCGATCACGCGACGCAACGCCTCAACATGGTCGAATCCCAGGTCCGGCCGAGCGACGTGACCGATCGGCGGATCACCCGCGCCATGCGCGAGATCCCGCGCGAGCGTTTCGTTCCCGGACCGCTGAAGTCGATTGCCTATGTCGACGAGCACCTGAAGGTCTCCGACAGCGGCGGCAAGCAGCGCTACATCCTTTCCCCTCGTCTGCTGGCGAAGCTCGCCCAGTTGCTCGAGATCGAGCCGGATGGCCTGGTGCTCGATGTCGGCCCCGCGACGGGATACTCGACCGCGCTCCTCGCGCATCTCGGCCAGGCCGTCGTCGCGCTCGAAGAGGATGCGAATCTCGCCGAGCGCACGCAGGAAGTGCTCGCCGCGCTCGGCATCGACAATGCCGCGGTGATCACGGGGCTCATGCGGGGCGGCGCGGCGGACGAGGGGCCTTATGACGCGATCCTGATCAATGGCGCGGTGGCTGAAGTCCCGCCGGCGCTGCTCGATCAGCTGAAGGATGGCGGCCGGTGCGTCGCCGTCAGCATCGGGAATGGCGTCGGGCGCGCGACGGTCTGGATCCGTCACGGCATGACGTTCGACCGGCGCCCCGCGTTCGACGCCAGCGCGCCGTATCTCCCGGGCTTCGAGCCGACGCCGGGCTTCGTTTTCTGAGATCTTCGAAGCCGACTAAGGCCGGTTCGCCGGCATCGCGGGCACCGTGACGGGCGGCGGGCGATGATGCGCCTCGCCGTGATGCTCGATCTTCGCAATTGGCGCCGACCACGGCCCCCTGATCGCCAGCACGTCGGTGACCGCCGGGCGAAGCGCGGGATCCGTCGTGCCGATCGAAAGCGTGAAGTCCAGCGACTGGACGGGCAGATCGATCGTACCGCCACCCGCAAACGTGCTCGTCCCAGACTTGGCGTGCAGAATGGCTGCGTGCACGACACCCTGCTGCACATCGAGCCGCAAGCTCAGTCCGTCGAGGCCCGTGGTCGCGATACCTGCCGCCTGCCAGCCGCGCACTTCGCCGCGCTTGGCCGATTGCGCCAGCGCCTTGAGGTCGAGACCCAGGCGGCCACCGGCGCGCATGTCGATCTGGCCCTTGCCGCGCAGACCCGCGATCAGCTCCTCAGACGTATCGCCGGCGGTCGTCAGGTTCATGGTGATGTCGGCGCGCCCCTGCAGCGGATTGCGTCCGAGCGTCCGCTGCAGCAGCCGCCCTGCCTCGACACCCTCGAGCTTGCCGCTGAGCCCGTAGCGCGGCCCCTTGCCGGCGCGCTCGACGACGAGCTGGCCCTTGAAAACGCCATCCTCGATCGCAAGCTCGGCAACGTCGGCGAGCAGCTTGCCCTTCTTCAACGTGACCGCGATGGCGCCTTGTCCGGTCTCGATGCCGGGCACGACGAGCGTATCGCATGAGATGCGCAAATCCGCATCGATGCTGTCCAGCAGCGAGGCAATCTCGGGCGGTCGCGTTGCTGCAAAGATCGGCGCCAGCAGCGTGCGCTCGACCATGGTCGAGGCAATGTACGGCTTCAGATTGAGCTGCTTGAAAGCGAGCGTGCCCTCGACGGCCGTGCGGCCGCCGGCACGCGTCACGCTGACGGCACCGACACCCTCGTTGCCATCGAGCGTCAACGTCGCCTGCGAGAACGCCATGGAGCCGCCGGTCCAGTCGAGTGCGCCGCGCAGACGCATGGCTTCGAGGTTGCCTGCGCGCGGCGCCCCGACGCCGATCCAGAGTGCGATCTCCCGGAGGCGCGGACTGCTGATGTCGATCGTCCCGTTGAGCCTGAGTCCCTTCTCCTCGCCAAGGACACCGTCGAAGCGGGCTTCGAACAGGCTGCTCGAGACCGTCGCCTGCACGGGCCAGCGATGCTCGGCGGCATTGGCAGCCTGCCGCGTAACCGTCGCCGACAGATTGAGGCGCTGGCCGAGATAAGTGATCTGCCCCGATACGGTCGCCGAAGTCTTTCTCTGCGGCGTGATCTGCAGGTCGACGTCTGTCAGGACTTCGGGCTCCACGGCCCCCGACTGCAGCCGCACCAAGCCGTTCTGGATGATCAGGCCTTGAACGTCGAGCGCGGCGATGCGCGCCATGACCGATGTAAGCGTAGCCATCAAATCAGCTTCGCGCGGGGCACCATTCGATGCCGCAACTTCGATAGAGATGATGGGCCGGTCGAGAACCAGCCGACGGGCACGCTCGACGGCCACCGGACCGTCGTCCTCGGCCTCGTCGTCGGCGCTATGAACGGTGGCGCGCTCTAGAACCACGCGCGGCCGCGCGAGAAGCTGGACCGGCTCGGACACAACGAAGCCGGCGCGGGGCGCGGCATGCAGGCGGAAGGGCGCCAGCATGTCGCCGGACGAGTGCATCCATGACACGCTGCCGTAGCCGAGCGAGGCGACAAGCACGATGCCGCCCAGAAGCATGGCCAGCCTGTTCATCCCCCACGCTCGACCGCTCGGCATCATTGTCGCGGACAGTTTCCCATCACCGCAAGCCATGGCTCGGACCCGGCGCTCATGCGCAAGGCTACCTGAAGCACAATCGCCCGCTTGCCCCCAATCTCCACGCTCGCGAGGGCATGGCCGGCGCATGGCCGTCCCAACCGTCTTAGCGGTGCCCCCGGATTGCGGCAAGCATGGACATAATTGTGGCAGGGGAGCGTCAGCCAACCACTTGTCGAACCACGACCTTCGGGCTAGGCGTCAGGAATACTGAGGCGAAGGAGCGAAATGATGTCGCAACCGCTGTGGCAGCCGGGCGAGACCGCGGTCCGGAGTACCAACCTCGCGCGCTTTATGATCGATGCCGAAGCGTCTTGCGGCCGCGAGCTCAGCACTTACGAGGAGCTCAACGCTTTCGCCACGAAGGATCCAGGCACGTTCTGGCGTCTCGTCTGGGACTTCTGCGGCATCAAGGGCGACCCTGGCGCAGCCCCCCATCTTATCGATGGGGATAAAATGCCGGGCGCCCGGTTCTTCCCCGAGGCGAAGCTGAATTTCGCGGAGAACCTGCTCGCTGGCGCCGCGCTGAACTTCGGCGACGCCCTCGTCTTCCGCGGCGAGGACAAGGTCAGCCGTCGCATGAGCTGGGATGAGCTCAGCCGGCAGGCGGCGCAGCTCCAGGGTGTTCTCCGCCGTGCCGGCATCAAATCGGGCGACCGCGTCGCGGCCATGCTACCGAACGTGCCCGAGGCGATCATCGGGATGCTCGCTGCGAGCTCGCTCGGCGCTGTGTGGTCATCCTGTTCGCCGGACTTCGGCGTGCAGGGCGTGCTCGACCGCTTCGGGCAGATCTCACCGCGCATCCTGATCACGTGCGATGGCTACTGGTACGCCGGCAAGCAGATCGACGTTTCGGACAAGGTCGCCGAGATCGCAAAATCCTTACCCAGCGTCGAGCAGATCATCGTCGTTTCCTATCTCGGCAAGGCCGATGCCCTTGTCCAGAAGCTCGCGGCCGGAGGCGCAAAGGCCGCAACATGGGAAACAGCGGTCGTCGCTGCTCCCGCCGAGGCCATGACGTTCGAGCGCTTCCCGTTCGCGCATCCGCTCTACATTCTCTTTTCGTCGGGCACGACAGGCGTGCCGAAGTGCATCGTGCATTCGGCCGGCGGTACGCTCATCAAGCACTTGAGCGAGCAGCAGCTCAATTGCGACCTCCGCCCCGGCGATCGCCTGATGTACTTCACGACGCTCGGCTGGATGATGTGGAACTGGCTCGTCTCCGGCCTCGCGAGCGGCGTCACTCTGCTGCTTTATGACGGCTCGCCGTTCCATCCCTCCGAGCATGTGCTCTGGGACTATGCGCGAGACGAGCGCTGCACGCATTTCGGCACGTCCGCGAAGTACATCGACGCGCTCAAGAAGGCCGACGCGCGGCCCATGGACACGCACGATCTCTCGTCGCTGCGTGTCATTCTCTCGACCGGCTCGGTGCTGGTGCCGGAGAGCTTCGACTACGTCTACGACGCCATCAGGAAGGACGTGCATCTGGCCTCCATGTCCGGTGGCACGGATATCGTCGGCTGCTTCGTCGGTGGCATTCCGGGAAAGGCTGTGTGGCGCGGCGAGATCCAGGGCCCGCAGGTCGGCATGGCCATGGCCGTCGTCGACGAACTCGGCAATACGCTCTCCAAAGGCAAGGGCGAGCTCGTGTGCACGGTGCCGTTTCCGTCCATGCCGGTCGGCTTCTGGAATGACCCCGACGGCAAGAGGTATCACGCGGCCTATTTCGAGCGCTTTCCCGGCCTCTGGCATCATGGCGACTTCGCCGAATGGACCGAGCACGGTGGCATGATCATCCATGGCCGCTCCGATGCGACGCTCAATCCGGGCGGCGTGCGCATTGGCACGGCCGAGATCTATCGGCAGGTGGAGCAGCTTCCCGAGATCAAGGAAGCCATCGTCATCGGCCAGGACTGGGACCACGACGTACGCGTCGTGCTGTTCGTGATCACGCAGGACGGCGTGACGCTCGACAAGGCCTTGCAGGACAAGATCAAGAAGCAGATCCGCGTCGGGGCGTCGCCGCGGCACGTGCCGGCGCGCATCGTGCAGGTCGCCGATATCCCGCGTACGAAGTCCGGCAAGATCACCGAGCTTGCGGTGCGCGAGATCGTTCACGGTCGCGAGGTGAAGAACAAGGAAGCGCTCGCTAATCCCGAGGCGCTCGACCTCTATCGCGGCATTCCGGAACTGGCGGAGTAGACGCGTACCGCGCGCACAACAAGTCCCTTCTCCCCGTAAGCACGGGGAGAAGGGACGACGTCGCGCTAACCGCGAACGCCAGCATCCTTCACCGGTAACAGCAGCACGGCGCCCGCGAGCACCGCGAGCACCGCAATGGCGCCGTAAGCCGCGAGGTAGGTGCCGGTCGCGGTAATCGCGACGCTGCCGAGCGACGGCATGACAAGCACGCCGAAGAACATCGCCGCTGAGCCGAGCCCGGTCGCCTCCGTGCGCTGCGCGCCGCCGAGACGCGCATACTCCGCATAAGCGAGCCCGGTGTACCCGCTCGCGGTGGCGCCGGCGACGGCCGCGACGGCCATGATCGCCCATACTGGCCAGCCCGGCGCGAAATGACCCGCAAGCAGCGCGGCCGCCGCCATCACGAAGCCCTGGATGCCGAGCACGACGCGCGCCTCGACGAACCTGTCCGCGATCCAGCCGAAGATCGGCCGGCAGATGACACCCGCAAGCTGATACGTCGCGAGCGCCCATCCAGCCGTCACGAGGCCGAGGCCGGTTCGGCTCGTCACGTGCACAGTCATGAAGGCGACGAAGGCGAGCTGCGCACCCGAATAGATGAAGCTCGAAAACGTGAGCCGCTGCATGGCGCTGTCGCCGCGCAGGAGGCCGAACGAGCGGATCAACACACTTCTCGCGCTCGCACTTGCCGGCGAGGGTGCACCGTCCCAATCGCGGCGCGGGATTTCGAGGAGCAGGATGAGCGCAATGATCGGTATGGCCTGCAGCAGGAGACCGGCCTTCCAGCCGATGGCGAGCGCGAGCGGCGGCATGATCGTCGCGGCGAGGACACCCGCCAGTGGCACGCCGATCTGACGCGTCGAAAGCACCATGTTGAGGATCGAAGGCGGCGTGCGCGGCACGAGCAGATGCGTGCTGACCGGCGCGGTCAGGCCATAAGCAATGCCGAGGACGAGCGCACCGAGCGCGACACTCGCGGCCGTGCCCTGGGCACACACGACGACAAGCCCCAGTGCGCAGACGAGCACGAACTGCGCGGCGCGCACCGCGCCGTAACGCGCGATGAAGCCCGCGGCCAGCAGCGACGAGACGATGCCGACACCATACACGACCGACACGAACATGCCGATCAGCGCGCCATCGACGCCGATGTCGCGCGCGACCATGGGTGCGAGCGTCGGGATCGAGTAGGCAGCCATGGTGGCCAGCGTCTGCATGGCCATGGTTGCCAGCAGCGGCCAGAGCGGGAAGGCGGTCGGGATGGGCTCCGGTGTCGGCGGGCGCTCGGCCATCAGCGGCTGCTATCCTGCTTGCGGATCGAGCCGCCAATGGCCTTCGAGATCATGCCGCTGCGTAGCATCCATCGACATTGAAAGCCGCGCCGCTGACATAGCGCGCACGATCCGAGCAGAGCCATACGACCATCTCCGCAATATCCTCCGGCGTGCCGAGGCGGCCGTATGGAATGCGCGCCATGATCTGGTCGCCTTTGCGCTCCATGGGCTCGCGCGTCATCTCGGTGACGATGTAGCCCGGGCAAACGGCATTCACGCGAATGCCTTTCTTGGCGTACTCGAGCGCCGCTGTCTTCGTCAGCCCGACGACGCCGTGCTTTGCCGCGACATACGCGCAGGAAGTTTCGAGCCCGACGATGCCGGCAATAGACGCCGTGCTCACGATCGCGCCGCCCTTGCCGTCCGCCAGCATGGCGTTGATCTCCTCGCGCATGCAGAGCCACACGCTCTTGAGGTTGATCTCGATCATGCGATCGAAGGCCTGCTCGGGCCAGTCGGCTGTCAGCTTGCCTTGCGCGCCGACGGCATTGCCGGCGATGCCCGCATTGTTGAAGGCGCAGTCGATCCGGCCATAGGTCTTGACGACCGTATCGACCCAGGCCTTCACCAGCTCCGGCTTGGTCACATCACCGCTGACGGATACCGCCTGCCCGCCGCCCGCGTTGATCATCGCTACGGTTTCCTGCGCACCGTCAGCCAGCAGATCGGAGACGACGAGGCGGGCACCCTCGCGCGCGAACGCGAGCGCCGCCGCCCGGCCGATGCCCCGCGCACCGCCGGTGATCAATGCCGCTTTGCCTTCGAGCAACCCAGCCATGGCTTCCTCCGCGCGTTTTCTGGTTTTCGACGACGATTATCCCAGCCTACGCCGGAATTCCTCGTAGCCGAAAGACTTGATCACGCGGTAGGTCCCATCCTCGTCGAGCATGGCAAGGTCTGGCAGCGGCGTGCCGTTGAAAGTCGTGTTCTTCACGAACGAGTACTGCATCATGTCCGTGAAGATCAGCCGATCGCCGGGTTGCAGCGGCCGATCGAAGGAATAATCACCGATCACATCGCCCGTCATGCAGGTCTTGCCGCCGAGAATATAGTCGTGCGCGAGCTCGCCCGGCTCGCCCGATCCGATGATGTTCGGCCGGTAAGGCACCTCCAGCACGTCGGGCATATGCGTCGAGGCGGACGTATCGAGGATCGCGATATCTTTCTCGTTGTGATGGATGTCGAGCACGGTCGCGACGAGCCAGCCGGTATCGACGACGAGACCCGCACCCGGCTCCAGGATGACCTCGACGCCGAACTCGGCGCGGAAAGCCTTGAGCGCCGCGATCAGACGATCGACGTCATAGCCGGGCTTGTTGATGAAATGCCCGCCGCCGAAGTTCACGGCCTTCACCTTGCGCACATACGGCCCGAGCGTGCGCCCGACATGCTCGATGAGCCCGACAGAGCCGTCATCGAGCGACTCGCAGAGCGCGTGCGTGTGCAGGATGTCGATATGCTCCCACGGCAGCTTGTCGATCTCCTCGACCGTCGTGCCGAAGCGTGAGCCGGGCGCGCACGGGTCGTAGAGCGCGCCGCCGAGTGTCGCGTTCGAGTAGCCGGGATTGATGCGGATGCCGACCTTGCGGCCTGCCGCCTGGACCGTACCGAGGTGGCGCGCGATCTGGCCCGGCGAGTTGAAGTAAATATGGTCGGCGATCCCGACGAGACGCTCGACCTCGCCAGGGCCGTAGGCCGGCGCATAGACGTGCACCTCCTTGCCGAACTCTTCGCGGCCGAGACGCGCCTCCTGCTCACCGCTCGCGGTGGTGCCGTCGAGCGTGTCGCGCATGAGCGGAAAGGCTGCCGGCATGGCCCAGGCCTTGGTGGCGAGCAGGATCTTGATGCCGGCCTCGCGCTTGATGCGCGCCGCGGTTGCGAGATTCTGCTTGAGCTTCGCCACGTCGAGGACATAGGCGGGCGTGCGAATATCGGCAGGAAGGCGGGGCGCCATGGCAGGTTCCTCGACGGCGGGCGGGTGACCGCCTGAGCCTATAGAGCATCCGCGCCCGGCGTGCGACAGTGCCCGTGGGCGGGACAGAACGGCAACATGTGGGGACCGCCGCCGCCCCCTGCAAGCCCGCACAGAATCAGGCTATCTCGCCCGCAGGTCGAGACACGGAGAGCCGATGGCCAAGGCAGCAAAGACGAGCTTCGTCTGTC
>JAEWIJ010000051.1 GCA_023387235.1 Pseudomonadota bacterium | reverse complement strand
GTAGGGCGCGGATGTCGTCCTCCTGCCGGCATGAAGAGCCTGGCGTCCGCGCCTTGCTCCCCTCACTTCATTCAATCGACCCGGCGCGATGCGTGCGGGTGCGTACGGCTGTGCAGACGCGTGCGCAGCGATCTTGCTGAAATCAGGATGGTGTGGTGGAGGTAGGCCGCTGATTCAGGGGGATCGGAAAACATGCGTCTGCGCATTCATCAGGTCGGCGAGATCATCGGTATTGCTCTGCTGCTCGCATCGACGGCGGCGCAGCTCTTCTATCTCGATCCGCTCAAGCGCGAGATCGAGATGCGGCTCATCGCGTTCAACATGCAGCAGTCGGCGCAGATCCAGTTGCGCACGGCCTACGAAAATCAACTCGGGCTGCTGCGCGTGATGAATGCGCCCGAGGAGCAGATCCGTGCGGCGGAGGCGCAGCGCGACAAGGTCGTGGCGCACTACAGGTTTTCCGACGGTGATATCGCGGATGTCGTGATGGAGAAGGAAAAAGTCGAAGGCTATATGGAAATCATCGTGATCACGCTGTTCGCGCTCGGCAGCGTTCTCGCGGGGCTCGGGCGCCTCATCGAATTCCAGGTGGCGTCGCGCTTGCAGCGGGAGTGAGCTGCAGAACTATCCGAGCGACTGCAGGTACTGCAGCACCGGCAACGCTTTCTCACCGCCCATCTTGGCATGCATGAGAAGCGGAATGCCGTGGGCGCCGGGCGCGTGGCGCGCTTGCGGACAGGCCGTGATGGCGGCGCGCACGACATCGAGATGGCCGAGCATGGCGGCGGCGAAGATGTCGAGGCGCGCGCCGTTGTCGAGCAGGAATTCCGCGATCTCGCGGCGGCCGGTGTGCGCAGCGGCGCCGAGCGCGGTCTCGAAGTCGCCGCCGCCCCAGTCCCAGCAGGCATTGACGAGCTTGGGCTCTTGCGTGAGCAGCGCCTTGACGCGGTCGAGGTCCTTGTGCGCCTTGAGGACGAACTCGTTGACGAGCTCGGGGGCAATGGGCGGCGGTCTTTCCATGGTGGTCCTCGCGTGGGCAGCGATACTGAGCGCTTGCAAGAGTACGGATTTTGAACTGATGTGCGCATGAGAATTTGTTCGGATCGAGAAAGACGGCGATGGCGATCACGCTTTACGGCATTCCCAACTGCGACACCGTCAAAAAGGCGCGGACGTGGCTCGATGCGAACGGCGTCCCTTATGAATTCCACGACTACAAGAAGGCGGGCGTCACGGCGGCGAAGCTGAAGGCGTGGTGCAAGGCGCTCGGCTGGGAGAGCGTGCTCAATCGCGCGGGCACGACCTTCAGGAAATTGCCCGATGCGGAGAAGGCGGGGCTCGATCAGGCGAAGGCCATTGCGCTCATGACCGAGCAGCCGTCGATGATCAAGCGGCCGATCGTCGAGCATAAGGCCGGGCTGCTGCTCGGCTTCAAGCAACCGGAGTGGGAAGCCGCGTTCGGGAAGTAGGAGGCGGCACTCAGACGATCCGGCTGAAGCGCGCCTTGGAACGCTCGCGCGCCTTCTGCGCCTCGATGACGCGGTCCTTCGGCGGCGCGTTCGTTTCGAGCGAGGCGAGGAGGCGCGTCGCGGCGGCGGTCACCTCGTCGATGGCGCGCTCGAACGCGGCGGCATTGGCCTGCGAGGGCGCATTGAAACCGCTGAGCTTGCGGACGAACTGCAGGGACGCGGCGCGAATCTCGTCGTCGGTCGCGGGCGGCTCGAAGTTGAACAACGTGCGAATATTGCGGCACATCATCGGACCTCCTTGAGCCCCATAGATAGGGTGCTGCTGGCGGCGCGTCGAGCCGAAGGCCGCGAACATATGGGGCAGTTCGCGCGTTGTTCCGGTAGCGAGAAAGGGAGGATGCCATGATGGAACAATCCGCCCGCAAGCCGACCATAGCGCGTATCTGGCGCGGACGTACCGTGCGCGCGAAGGCAGACGAGTATGCGGCCTATCTATACGAGCACGGGATCCGCCCGCTCGAGGAGAAGGCGCTCGCCGTGCAGCAGATGCGCGAGGACCGCACCTGGGACACGGAGTTCGTCACCATTTCCTACTGGGAGAACGTCGAGGCGATGTCCCGCTTCACGGGCGGCGATCCGAAGCGCATTCATCATCTGGCGCGGGACGCGGAATACTTGCTCGAGATGCCGGAGAGCATCCAGATCCTCGACATCACGTCATCCAGCGGCGTGTTCCCGAACCAGGGCTGACGCTGACGCGCGTCAGACAAGCGGGCGTGCGCGGCGTCGGTGCTGGCGGGCCTCTGCAGATGCGCCTATGCTCGCCCGAGCGGGCAGGCGGAGGACATCGGGACTTGGCTAAATCAACGAAGGGCAAAATCTACATCGGGGTCGGCGGCTGGACCTTTGAGCCGTGGCGCGGGTCGTTCTATCCCGACAAGCTGCCGCAGAAGCGCGAGCTCGAATATGCCGCGCAGCAGCTCACGTCGATCGAGATCAACGGAACGTACTACGGCTCGCAGAAGCCCGAGAGCTTCGCGCGCTGGCATGACGAGACGCCGGAGGGTTTCGTCTTCGCGCTCAAGGGATCGCGCTTCACGACCAATCGGCGGGTACTGGCGGAGGCGGGAGAGTCCATCGAGCGGTTCATGACGAGCGGCGTGCTCGAATTGAAGGACAAGCTCGGGCCCATAAGCTGGCAGTTCATGCCGACGAAGAAGTTCGATGCCGCGGACTTCGAGGCGTTCCTGAAGCTGCTGCCGAAAAGTATGGACGGACGCAAGATCCGGCACGCGGTCGAGGTGCGGCACGAGAGCTTCCGCGTGCCGGAGTTCGTCGCCATGGCGCGCGAGCACGGCGTCGCGATCGTGATGGCGGGCGACAGCGATTTTCCGCAGATTGCCGATGTGACGGCACCGTTCGTCTATGCGCGCATCATGGGAACGGAGGAGAAGGAAAAGCTCGGCTACGCGAAGAAGGCGCTCGATGCGTGGGCGGGGCGGGCCGAGGACTGGGCGGCGGGCAAGACGCCCTCGGGGCTCGATGCGGTCAGCAGTGCGAAGGCGGACGGCAAGGCGCGCGATGTATTCCTGTATGTGATCAGCGGCTACAAGGCCCGCAATCCGGCGGCGGCCATGGCGCTGATCGAGCGGGTCGGGTGAAGCGCTATTTCAGGCGGTCGTACATGCGGCCGATCAGCGAGCGGCCGGGGGCGGGACGAGGTGAAGCGGCCGGCGGCGGTGGTGCGGGCATGGCGGTCGGTTCGCCGGCTTGGGGCTGCGTAAGCGTCGCGGCGGGTGGATTGGCGACGTACTCGCGGATGGCGCGGTGCACGAAGGCGAGCTTCTCGCAAGCGGCGACGGGGATCACGAACGGATAGAAGTCGTTGTGCCCCATGCCGCGGCTCATGTTGTTGAGCGCGATGGTGAGCGGCACCCAACGCTCCAAGAGGGCGTCAAACGTCTCCTCGCGATGCACGTCGTAAGCCTTGAAGGGCCACGCGGCGCCGAAGAGCAGGCCGGAGGCGCGCGGCTCCATGCCTTCGGACTGGGCGGTGTCGATCGACGAGACCATGTGCAGGTAGTGCGCCCAGGTTTCAGCCCAGTCCTCCCACGGATGCGCGCTCGCGTAGGCGGAGACGAAGCGCGTGCCCCAGTCGGGCGGCGGACCTTCGGCATGATGGCGCGCGAGGGCTGTGCCGTAGTCCTCGCGCTCGTCGCCGAAGAGGGCGCGGAAGGCGTCCTGCTGGCTGGTCGATGCGATCAGGACGTTCCAGTAATAGTGACCGCTTTCGTGGCGGAGATGGCCGAGCAGCGAGCGATAGGGCTCGCCGAACTGCTGGCGCTGGCGCTCGCGCTCGACGGCGTCGGCTTCGAGGATGTTGATGGTGATGACGCCATCGAGATGGCCCGTCGTGGCATTGACGAGGAAGTCGAACGTGAGGCGCTCGCCGCCGACGGCGGTCGTGTCGAGCGGCAGGCCGAAGCGAAGGAGATCGTAGACGAGGCGCTTCTTGGCGCGCTCCAGCTCCTGCCAGGCGAGGAGATTGCCGTTGGCGGAGAGGTCGGGGATCGTCCGGTTCAGATCGCACGCGCGGCAGAAGCCGTCGCCGGCATCGGTGGGTGTCAGCCAGTTGCAGGCGGCATGAGCGGCATTGGCGCAGTAGCGGAGATCGGCGCCGTTCTCATCGCCGATCGGCCTGTAGGCGCCGACGTTATCCGCGACGGGCTCGAGCGCGAGTATAGTGAGGCGCTCGGGATCGAAGCCGAGGTCGGATGCGCATCTGATGCACTGGACGTTCTCGAAGTAGACCTTGTTGCCGCACTTCGAGCAGGCATAGTTTTTCATGGTGCACGTGCCGCTTCATTTCCGGCGGGTCGCGCTGTGGAAGCGCGGGATCCGCCGAGGCCCTATGTGGCAGACTCTTTAGCGGGAAGGCGGCCCCGAGTGCCAAATTTTTCGGCATGAGGGTGGCCATTTTTCAGCAGTGTGCCCGAGGCCTGGACGCCGTACGATCCCGGGCAGGTTAACCAAGCAATTGCGCTTGTCGGCCCGCGGCGGACTCTGTATCGGAATCATGACTTATCCACCAACGCTCGGCCCACCAACGTTTGGCACCCCAACGCTTGGCCGCCTCGTTCGTTCCGGGGCGAGGCTCGCGGAAAGGCCTCACGTCCCCATGGCACTCCACGTCGCGCTGAAGCACGAGACGGTCTACCGCTACGATCGGCGCATCGGCATGGGGCCGCAGGTCATCCGGCTTCGTCCCGCGCCGCACGCGCGCACGCCGATCCTCAGCTATTCGATGCGCATCGAGCCGCCGGTGCACTTTCTGAACTGGCAGCAGGACCCGTTCGGGAATTATCTCGCGCGCGTGGTGATCCCGGAGGAGACGGAGGTCTTCTCGGTGACCATCGATCTGATCGCCGACATGGCGGTGATCAATCCGTTCGATTTCTTCGTCGAAGAGAGCGCGACGGAGTGGCCCTTCGACTACGATCCGGCGCTCAAGAAGGAACTCGCGCCCTATCTCGACATCGAGCCGGCCGGCGAGCGGTTCGCGAAGTATGTGGCGGGGATCGACAAGCGCAAGCGCACGACGATCGACTTTCTCATCGATCTCAATCGCGGGCTGCAGCATGACGTGCGCTATCTCATTCGCATGGAGCCCGGCGTGCAGACGCCGGACGAGACGCTGCAGCTCGCCTCGGGCTCGTGCCGCGACAGTGCGTGGCTGCTGGTGCAGATCCTGCGCAATCTCGGGCTCGCGGCGCGGTTCGTCTCGGGCTACCTGATCCAGCTCACGCCGGACGTGAAGGCGCTGGATGGTCCGGTCGGGACGGACGTGGATTTCACGGACCTGCATGCGTGGTGCGAGGTCTATGTGCCGGGCGCGGGCTGGATCGGGCTCGATGCGACCTCGGGATTGCTGGCGGGCGAAGGGCATATCCCGCTCGCGGCGACACCGCATCCGATGAGTGCGGCGCCGATCAGCGGCAGCCATGGCCGCGCGAAGGTCGCGTTCGAGCATCATATGGCGGTGACGCGCGTGCTCGAGACGCCGCGCGTGACGAAGCCGTACAGCGACGACCAGTGGCAGGCGATCCTCGATGCCGGTCATGCGGTGGATGAGCGGCTGAAGCGCGGCGACGTGCGCCTCAGCATGGGCGGCGAGCCGACGTTCGTCGCAGCCGACGACATGGAAGGCGGCGAGTGGAATACGGCGGCGGTCGGCCCGAACAAGCGCCGCTATGCCGATGATCTCGTGCGGCGGCTGCGGGAGCGGTTCGCGGCGGGCGGTCTGCTGCATTATGGCCAGGGCAAGTGGTATCCGGGCGAGCAGTTGCCGCGCTGGGCCTTTGCGCTCTACTGGCGAACGGACGGCGAAGCGCTGTGGGAAGAGCAGCGCCTCATTGCGCCGGAGACGACCGCGCGGGCGCCGACGCCCGATGATGTGCAGCAGTTCATGAGCGGGCTTTGCACGCAACTCGGCCTGCCGGCAGAAAGCGGCATCGCGGCGTACGAGGATCCCATTCACTTCATGTCCGTCGAGCAGAAGCTGCCGCTCAACGCGACGGTCGCGGACAACAAGCTCGACGATCCTGCGGAGCGCCAGCGCGTCATGCGCACCTTCGAGCGCGGGCTCGCCAAGCCGGTCGGATACGTGCTGCCCGTGCAGGTGTGGCATACGCAGGATCGCGGACGGCGCTGGGTGACGGAACGCTGGGCGCTCAGGCGCGGCAAGCTGTTCCTCGTGCCGGGCGACTCGCCGGTCGGGTTCCGATTGCCGCTCGGTTCGGCGCCACTGCTGGCACCGATCGACTATCCGCATGTGCTGCCGCGCGATCCGTTCGCGCCCGCGCCGCCGCTGCCCGAGCGGCGCGTGCTCATGCAGCGCCGGCGGACGGTGGCGCTCGAAGCGCCGCAGGCTCCGGCAGGGGTGCCCGACGAAGTCGTCGGTTCAGTGCGCACGGCGCTGGCGGTCGAGGCGCGCGATGGGCGCCTCTGCGTGTTCATGCCGCCGCTCGAGGACGCGGAGGACTACGCGGCGATGGTCGCGGCCGTGGAGGAGACGGCGCGCGCGAGCGATCTCGCCATCCATATCGAAGGCTATACGCCGCCGAGCGATCCGCGCTTCAATGTCATCAAGGTGACGCCGGACCCGGGTGTGATCGAGGTCAATATCCAGCCGGCCATGTCGTGGGACGAGGCCGTGAGCATCACGACGGGCCTCTACGAGGATGCGCACTTGAGCCGCCTGAGCGCGGAGAAGTTCATGCTCGATGGTCGCCATACGGGAACGGGCGGCGGCAATCATATCGTGCTCGGCGGGGCGACGCCGGCGGACAGTCCGTTCCTGCGGCGGCCTGACCTGCTCGCGTCGGTGGTGACGTACTGGCAGAACCATCCGTCGCTGTCGTATCTGTTCTCGGGGCTGTTCATCGGGCCGACGAGCCAGGCGCCGCGCGCGGACGAAGCGCGCCACGAAAGCCTCTACGAGCTGGAGATCGCGCTCGCCGAAGTGCCCGATCCAGGCGTCGGCAGTGCGCCGCCGTGGCTGATCGACCGGCTGTTCCGCAACCTGCTGATCGACGTCACCGGCAATACGCATCGCGCGGAAATCTGCATCGACAAGCTTTACTCGCCCGACGGTCCGACAGGGCGGCTCGGGCTCTTGGAGTTCAGATCGTTCGAGATGCCGCCGCACGCGCGCATGAGCCTTGCGCAGCAGCTATTGCTGCGCGCGCTCGTCGTGATGTTCTGGGAAAAGCCGTACCGGCAGAAGCTCGTGCGATGGGGGACGGCGCTGCACGACCGCTTCATGCTGCCGCATTACCTGTGGTCGGACTTCTCGGATGTCGTCCGCGATATCGAGGCGGCGGGGCTGCCGATCGATCTCGACTGGTTCCTGCCGCACGCCGAGTTCCGCTGTCCGGTATTGGGGAAGATCGCGGCGCACGATATCGAGCTGGAGCTGCGCCAGGCGCTGGAGCCGTGGCATGTGCTCGGCGAGGAAGGCACGATCGGCGGCACGGCGCGGTATGTGGATTCGTCGCTGGAGCGCGTGCAGGTCGCGGTGCGCGGGCTGACGGGCGATCGCTATGTCGTCACGTGCAATGGCCGCGCGCTACCGTTGACGCCGACGGGGACGTTCGGCGAGGCCGTTGCGGGCGTGCGCTATCGGGCGTGGCATCCGCCCTCGGCGCTGCATCCGACCATCGCGCCGCATGTGCCGCTGACGTTCGACGTGTTCGATAGCTGGACGGGGCGGTCGGTCGCGGGGTGCCGTTATCACGTGGCGCATCCGGGCGGGCGGAACTTCGAGATCTTCCCGGTGAATGCTTACGAAGCCGAGGGGCGGCGGCTCGCGCGCTTCGAGGCGCACGGCCACACGCCCGGAAGCATGGCGCCGCAGGCAGCGCGCATCAATCCGGATTACCCGCTGACGCTCGACCTGCGCCGGGCATTCTGAAGCGAGGCGGCAGTGTGTGGGCGGCGTCACAGGTCGGAGCGCAAATCCAGAGGGGCATTGACGGCCGTTGCCGGCGGTACGATTCGGCGTGCTAGACACGCCATAATCCAAGGACACCGCGAAACGCGCGGGGGCATGCCAGGCAGGATTCGATTTCGATGAACACGATCGCCTCCGCTATCCGCGACGGCGGACCGAGCTTCGTCGATCGATATCTCCCGCCGGGCGGCGGCTATGACGAGCTGCGTGATCCGGCCGGCGCGGTGAGGGGGCGCTGGCGCCCGTTTCTCGATGGCATCGCCAGTCTGCCGGCAGCCGATCTCGCGGCGCGGGCGGTCAGCATCGACCGGCGTGTGCGCGAGACCGGCATTGCCTACGACATGTTCGCCGATCCCAATGCGGCGACGCAGAAGTGGCAGCTCGATCTCATGCCGGTGGTGCTGTCGAGCGGCGAGTGGCGGTGGCTCGCGGCGGCACTCACGCAACGGGCGCGGCTCTTCGATGCGCTGCTCGCGGATTTGTACGGCTCGCAGAAGCTCATGCGCGACGGCCTCGTGCCGCCGGAGCTCGTGTTCTCCGACAATGCGTATCTGAGGCCTTGCCAGGGCATTCTCGACCGGGGTGGGCCGCTGCGCTTTTACGCGGCCGATCTCGCACGCGGCGCGGACGGGCAGTGGCGCGTCATCGACAATCATCTGGAGACGCTCGCGGGCCTCGGCTTCGTGCTCGCGAACCGGGTGGCGCATACGCATGTCACGGGCGATCTGTTCAAGCAGGTGAATGCCGTGCGGCTCGCCGCGCACTGCCAGCGCTTGCAGAATGCGCTCGCGGCGCATGCGGGCCGCGACAATGCGGCGATCGCGCTGCTGACGCCGGGACCGCACCACGAGGATTATTTCTCGCACGCCTATCTCGCGCGCTATCTGGGCCTGCTGCTGATCGAAGGCTCGGACCTGCGCACGCGCGGCGGTCGCGTGTATCTGAAGACGCTCGAAGGGTTGAAAGAGATCGACCTCATCGTGCGCTGTGTCGATGGGCGGCAGATCGATCCGCTGGAGCTCGATCCAGGTGGATTTGCGGGGCCGGCCGGCCTGCTGCGCGTCAACCGCGAGCTGCCGCGACTGGTCGTGAATGCGGTCGGCTCGGCGATCGGGCAGAACCGCGGGCTCGGGCCCTATCTGCCGACACTCGCCAAGCAGTTGCTCGGCGAGGAGCTGCTGCTCTCGGATGCGCCGCGCTGGTGGCTCGGCGATGCATCGGCGCGGCAGCACGTGCTCGACAATCTCGACAAGCTCGTCATCCGCAGCGCGCAGGAAGGTACGGGGCGGCCGGGGCAGGCTGCACTCGGGCAGGCCGGCGGCGAGATATCGGCGGCGCAGCGCGAGCGGTTGAAGGCCGAGATTGCGCTTCATGGCGCGCGGCTCGTCGCCGAGGAGAAGGTCGGCTTCAGCACGTCGCCGGCTTTCGAGGAGAATGCGCTCGTCGCGCGGCCGTTCGCGATGCGGCTCTTCGTGGCGCACACGGGCGCGGACTTCGAGGCCATGCCGGGCGGGCTCGCCATGACGGTCGATCCGGCGCGGGCGGTGGCGCTCAGCGCGCCGGATGGGCATACGCGCGATGTGTGGGTGCTGTCGGATGCGCAGCAGGCGCCGCATGTGAGCCTGTGGCGGCCGAAGCTCGAGACGGCGCGCGTCGAGCGCTCGCAGCGCGTGGTGCAGAGCCGTGTCGCCGACGACCTATACTGGCTCGGGCGTTATGCCGAGCGCGCCGACTGGACCATGCGGATGCTGCGCGGGGCGCTGCGGCGCATTGCGGAGGACAGCGGCGCGGTCGACGGGATCAGCGCGGTTCGCCGCTGCCTCGACATGCGGCTGACCGATCCGGACGTGGCCGAAGCGGGGGCGCGCACGCACTACGAGGCCGGCGATATCGAGAGCCGTTGCCTCGATCTCGTCGCGCGGGCGCGCAGTCCGAGGACGCTCGCGCGGACGCTGGAAGGGCTGTACCAGGTTTCATATTTGGTGCGCGATCGCCTCTCGCATGAAGCGTGGCAGACGCTGAGCCGCTTCCGGCCGGGCGAAGCGTGGATGCGCACGCTCAATACGGCGCGGCCGGGCGCGCTGCTCGACCTGCTCGACGAGGGCCTCGCGGCACTGTCGTCGTTCAATGGGCTCACGCATGAGAACATGACGCGGAACTTCGGCTGGTCGTTCCTCGATATGGGGCGGCGGCTGGAGCGGGCCTACAACCTGAGCGAGGCGATCCTGACGCTCTTCATTCCGCCGCCCGATGCGGAGGAGGAGACGAGCAGCCTGCTGCTGCTGCTGGAGCTGGCCGACAGCTTCATCACCTATCGCTCGCGCTATCGGCTCGATCCCATGCTGGCGCTCGTGCTCGATCTGCTGCTGCTCGACGAGGCCAATCCGCGTGCGCTCGCCTATCAGCTCTCGGCCATCTCGAAGCATCTCGAAGCGCTGCCCGATGCGCGCCAAGGCGTCAGTCTCGCCGAGGATCGGCGGCTCATTCTGTCGCTGCTGACGGCCGTGCGGCTCGCGGATGTCATGGCCATTGCCGATGAGGAGGACCGGGCGACGCTCGAACGCCTCATGCGCGATCAGCTCCAGACACTGCCCGAGCTTTCAAATGCCGTGGCGCGCCACTATTTCAATCTGACGGAAGAGACCCCGCACCGTGCCCTGACGCGTATTGAGCCGCGGCCATGATTTTCGAGGTCAGTCACCGCACGCACTACCGCTACGCGACGCCGGTCGCGCAGTCGCAGCACCTCGTGCACATGACGCCGCGATCGGCGGCGCGTCAGACGACTTTGCGGCACAATCTCATGGTCGAGCCGGCGCCGGCCATGCGCCACGAGGGGCTAGATAATTTCGGCAATCCGTTCGTGGTGCTCGAAGTGGAGGTCCCGCACAAGGAGCTGGTGCTGCTGGCGCGGAGCGCGATCGAGACGCGCGCGCCGGATGCGGCCGACTTCGCGGCGACGACCGCGTGGGATCGGCTCGATGAGGTGCTGGGGAGTGGGGCGGACGGGCTGGACCTCGATGTGATCCAGTATCGCTGCAGCACGCGCATTACGGGCGCGACGCTCGGGATCGCGGATT
The DNA here is from genome assembly GCA_023387235.1 of Pseudomonadota bacterium. Taxonomy (GTDB): domain Bacteria; phylum Pseudomonadota; class Alphaproteobacteria; order Rhizobiales; family Hyphomicrobiaceae. Next base: position 7,743 of record JAEWIJ010000051.1, on the reverse strand, counting down.
ATGCGCGTGCTTCGTTCGGGCAGGGGCGGCCGGTACTCGATGGCGCGATGGATCTGACGCGGCGCATGTATGCCGATTTCCAGTTCGATCCGGGTGCGACGGATGTCTCGACGCCGGTGGAGCAGGTGTTCGCGCAGCGGCGCGGCGTGTGCCAGGACTTCGCGCATCTGGCGCTCGCGGGACTGCGCGCGCTGCGCGTGCCGGCGCGGTATGTGAGCGGGTATATTCTCACGCATCCGCCGCCCGGACAGCCGAAGCTATCGGGCGCCGATGCTTCGCACGCGTGGATCTCGGTGTGGTCGTCGGAGACGGGCTGGCGCGATTTCGATCCGACGAATGGGATCGAGGTCGGCGAGGAGCACATCACGATCGCCTACGGGCGCGACTACAATGACGTGAGCCCGATCAGCGGCGTGCTGATCGGAGGCGGCGAGCATGTCGTGACGGTCGGTGTGGATGTCGTGCCGCTGGCGGGGGCGCCTGTGCAGTAGGCGTCGCCAGGAAATTCGCTCTCGAAATCCGCAAACGTTATTCCTCCCCCCTTGGGGGGGAGGTTAGGCGGGGGGGATTGCAGAACGCCGGCGTGGGGATTCCCCCCACCCCTAACCCCTCCCCACAAGGGGGAGGGGGATTGCGTGTTCATTTTGATCTGACCAATTCAGTAATCGATGGTCGTGAGCGACCTACTTCAACACAGCAATCTGCTTCTTCTTGATGAGGTCGAAGTCGATCTCGGCGCCGATGCCGGGAGTCTCGGGACAGTGCGCCATGCCGTTCTTGTCGATGGTCACGTCGTTGAGCAGGCCGTACTTGTGCGCGCCGTGCGGTAGCAGGACCTCGAAGTAGGTCGTGTTGCGCAATGAGCAGGCGAAGTGAAGCTGCGCCATGTTGTTCAGTGAATTGCCGCCGTGGTGTACCTCATAGTTCATGTGGAAGGCCTCGGCGAGGTGGGCGGTCTTGATCATGGTCGAGAGGCCGCCTTTGACGGGAATGTCGCCGCGCAGGTAGTCGGTCGCGCGCTCGGTGAGCCAGACGGCGTAGGTGCCGATGTCGCCCGCCGGGTATTCGGTGGCGAGGATCGGGATCGAGAGCTTCTCGCGGAGCTTGACGTAGGAATAAATGTCTTCCTCGTTGAGCGGATCCTCGTACCAGTGAAAGCCCAGTTCCTCGACGGCGCGGCCGACCTTCAGCGCTTCGGGATAGCGATAGCTCCAGGTTGAATCGAGCATCAGCGTGTAATCGTCGCCGACGGACTTACGCACGGCCTCGCAGACTTTGATATCCTCGTCGGGATCCTGCGGCGGATGGATCTTGTAGGCTTTCCAGCCGGCGGATTTGAACTCGGCGGCTTCTCCTGCGTAGGCCTGACGCCCGTCGAGGATCTGGCTCGAAGCATAGGCGCCGATCGACGAGCGGCCGGCGCCTAGGAATTTGTAGAGCGGCAGGTTCGCGGCCTTGGCGGCAATGTCCCACAGCGCGGTATCACAGGCACCGACCGTGCGGAGGCCCGCCGTGCGCTGCTTGGCGCGGAGTGCGGCGTGAAGGTCCGTGCGCGCGAGCGGGTCCTTGCCCATGAGCACGGGTTTCAGGAAGCGGATGAGCGCGCCCGCGTCGGTCTCGGCGGGATTGGTCGCGCCGCCGAGGAAGGCATGACCTTCGATGCCCTGATCCGTGCGCACGGTGAGAAGGCCGAGATTGCTTCGTCCGCCCGAGTTCACCGAGCCCGCATGATAGCGCGTCGGCGGGATGTCATCCCAGTTGAACAGCGTCAGATCGACGTCGACGATCTTCATGGGCAGGGCTCCTCCGTGTGATTGGCGCGTGTGCTGTCTGGCGCGCGTTGTTGCTTGTCGTCACGATCGATCCTACATGAAGCGAGGTCAAGCTATGGCAGTATGCATTGACGATCGCGACGTTCTCGTCTTCACTCAGCGCAAGGCTCGAATGCGGAGCTCGACAATGAAGCGCACGCGACGCGAGATGATGGTGATGACGGGAGCGGGGCTGATGCTGCCGTTCGGGTCGGGCATCGCCGGGGCCTCGGAGAAGCCCGAGCCACAGCGGAACGACGACGGCCTCTACACGCAGCCCTGGTTCCACGAGTCCTTCCTCGATCTGAAGGAGGATCTTGCCGAGGCGGAGAAGGCAGGGAAGAGCCTCGCCATTCTCTTCGAGCAGCGCGGCTGCCCCTACTGCAAGGAAACGCACGTCACCAATCTCGCCGATCCCGAGACGGCGGCCTATCTCCAGAAGCACTTCGTCGTCATCCAGCTCAATCTTCATGGCGCACGGACTGTGACCGACTTCGACGGCAAGGAACTGGAGGAGCGCGCGCTCGCGCGGCGCTGGGGCGTGAACTTCACGCCGTCGATCTTCTTCTTCGTGCCGCCGGCCGATGCGATCGCCGGCAAGGATGGCGGGAACGCTGCGGCGTGGAAGCTCATCGGTTACTGGAAGCCGTTTCACTTCCTATCGACATTCGTCTATGTGCATGAGCGCGCTTACAAGCAGCCGGGCGGCTTTCAGCGCTGGCTCGGCGAGCGCGCGGAAAAGCTGCGCGCGGAAGGCAAGGATGTGCGGCTTTGGTAGTTGGTCAGGGCGTGTGCCCCGAAGGAAGGACGACTTATGGCACGTGAGGTCACAATAGCCCTGCTGGATGAGATCCAGGACGGTTTCAACAAGCAGGACGTGAAGGCGATCCTGTCGCACTTCGCGGATGACTGCGAATGGGTCATGGCGCGGGGACCGAATGCGCCCGAGGGCCGGCGGCTCATCGGCAAGGCGGCGATCGGCGAGGTACTGAGCGCGCGCTACAAGGACATTCCGGACATGCGCTGGGAGGAGATCCGCCACTGGATCGTCGATCAGTCGAAGGCGATTTCCGAGTGGATCGTGCGCGGTACGCCGAAGAACGGCGGCGCGCCGATCGATCTCGTGGGCTGCGATCTGTGGGAGTTCCGCGACGGCTACGTGACGAAGAAGGACACGTACTGGAAAACCATCGCCTGACGTTCAGCGATTGTTTGGACTTTTCTGGTCAGACTTCAGCAATCCCTCTCCGCACTGCGGTGAGAGGACCAAGGCGGGGAGCGGCGAATGGTGCCGATCAAGCGTCGCTCCCCGTCCTGCTTCCCGCGCCGATGATCCGAGCATCGGCCATAGGTGATCCCCTCAAATGCGCATCGAGTATCATCGCTCGCTCATTGCCGATGTCGGGCGGCTTGCGGCGTTCGAGCGTGCGCTCGCCAAGGTCATCCGCAAGGGCGAGACGGTCGTCGCCGATATCGGCACGGGCAGCGGCGTGCTCGCCATGATCGCGGCGAAGCTCGGCGCGCGTAAGGTCATCGCCTACGAGTTCGCGGAGATCGGCGCGTTGGCGGAGCGGCTCGTCAAGCTGAACAAGCTGCGCAATATCGAGCTCATCCCCATGCGCTCGACGGAGATCATCGAGCCGCAGCGCGTGGATGTCGTCGTCACGGAGACGCTCGGCAATTATGCGCTCGAGGAGTTCATGGTCGAGACCATGAATGATGCAGCGGCGCGGCACCTGAAGCCGGGCGGCGTGCTCATTCCGGGCGGGCTCGAGCAGATGGTCGCGCCGGTGATCGGGGCGCGCTGCCGCGACGAGTTGGTGGCGTGGGAGCAGATCGGGCGCGGGCTCGACTTCGGGCCGGCGAGCGTCATGAGCCTGAACAATGCCTATGTGCGGAAATTCCCGCGCGCCGAGTTGCTCGACGGTGGGCGCACGGCCGTGACGTGGGACCGGCTCGATTTCCATGTCCGCAATCGCTTTGCACGCAAGGGCACGGGCGAATGGCCGATCCGCGAGGCGGCGACGGTTCACGGGCTTGCCGTGTGGTGGTCGGCGGAGCTGGTGCCGGGTGTCGTGCTTTCGACCTCGCCGCTCGCGGCGCCGACGCATTGGGAGCAGCTCTTCCTGCCTGCGCTGGAGCCGATCGCGCTCAAGGCGGGCGAGACGCTGGTCGCGAACGTGCGCTCGCATTCGTCGGAGGAGGGCGGCACGGATCTCGCGTGGGGCTTCCGCGTGAAGACTGCGAAAGGCAAGCAGCGCCTTGCGCAGGATCTGAGCCTCGAGAAGGGCTTCCTGCCCTGATCGTGCGTCTTGTGTGACGGGCGTTCCAGTCCTACGCTGTGACGCACCGGCCCCTGCGCAGTCGAGGCACTGCCATGCGCACGATCACGCGACGTCAGACACTGATCAGCCTGTTGGGCGGAATGACGTTGCTTCGTCATGCGCCGGCGGCCGCATCGGACGAGCCGGCGGGCAAATTCGAGATCGAGCGGACGCCTGCGGAATGGCGCAAGCAGCTCACGCCGCAGCAGTACTATGTTCTGCGCGAGCACGGCACCGAACGTGCCTTCACCCATCCCTACGACAAGCTGTACGACGCGGGCCTCTATCACTGCGCGGGCTGCGACCTGCCGCTCTATTCCTCGACGACCAAATATGACAGCCGTACGGGCTGGCCGAGCTTCTGGAAGCCGCTCGATAACGCGATCGGCACCAAGGAGGATCGCACACTCTGGCTGATGGTGCGCACCGAGGTGCACTGCCGGCGCTGCGGCGGACATCTCGGACATGTATTCAATGATGGGCCGCCGCCGACCAGACTTCGCTACTGCATGAACGGTGTGGCGATGAAGTTCGTGCCGGCGCCGGCCGGCGCGCCCGAGAGGAAGTCCTGAGCGCGCAACACATTCGGTGAGAGAGGACGTGCGATGCGAGCATCCTTCGGCAAGACCATGTCGGTTGCTGCGGGCGTGCTGGCTGCAGCACTTGTTCTGGGCTCGGCCGTCCTGGCGCAGTCGTCAGCCCCGCAGCCGGAGAAAACGGCGAAGCTCGCTGTCGCCACGTTCGCGGGTGGTTGCTTCTGGTGCATGGAGCCGCCGTTCGATGCCATGGAGGGCGTGGTCTCGACCACGTCGGGTTTCATGGGTGGCACGACGGCCAATCCGACCTATCGGCAGGTGACGGCGGGCGGTACCGGCCACATCGAGGTCGTGCAGGTTCTGTTCAATCCGACCAGAGTTACCTACGAGAAGCTGCTCGCGGTCTACTGGCGCAATGTCGATCCCTATGACGCGGGCGGCCAGTTCTGCGATCGCGGCGAGTCCTACACGACGGCGGTCTTTGCCCACACACCGGAACAGAAGACGCTTGCGGAAGCATCGAAGGCGACGCTCACGGCATCTGGCCCGATCAAGCAGCCGGTCGCCACTGTCGTGCGCGATGCCGGACCGTTCACGGCCGCGGAGGACTATCACCAGGACTACTACATCAAGAATCCGCTGCGCTATAAGTACTACCGCTATCGCTGCGGGCGCGACGAACGTCTCGAAGCCATCTGGGGAAAGGTGACGAACTGAAAGTTGCGCTCAGCGGGCGCGCGTCACTTGCCGCGCTTGCGCGGTTTGCGGCCGGCCGGCGCCTCGATGCCGCCATCGCGCTTGATGCGCATGTTGTAGGAAAAGCGGTTGGCGGGATGGAGGTTGATCGACAACTCCACGAGCCGTCGCCCGGTGACGTAGTAGCGGCGGATCACCCGCAGCGCTGCCGTGCCCTCGGCCACTTCGAGCAGGCGCGCGTGCTCGTTGTCGAGAGGCACGGCATCGATCTGCTGCTCGACCTCGGCCAAGGTTTCGCCTGACTGGCGCTCGATGACCTCCCAGATCGCGGTGCCGACGGTCGGGATTTCGGACAGGACGTTGCCGAAGGCGTCGTCGATGAAGATCTCGGCGTGGCTCACGGGCTTGTTGTCGCGGTCGCGGCGCCGGATGCCGATGATGCGCAGGAAGCGGCGACCAGGTCGCGCACCGATCAGCGCTGCCTTGCTACCGCGCAGGACCGTTTCGTTGACTTCCTGGATCTCGAGTCTCATCCCCTTCGCATACTGCCGGATATCGCCGACCGTATGCATGGTGAGCAGGAAGCGCGCGGCGGCTTCGCGCGCCTCGACGCGCGTGCCGACGCCCTTGCGGGCCGTCACGAGGCCCATGGATCTGAGATGCTGGATGGCCTGGCGGACGACGTAGCGCGAGACGTGGAACTGCTGCTGCAGCTCGGCCTCGGTTGGCAGCAGGGAGCCGACAGGATGCTCGCCACGGGCGATCTGCGTCGCCAGCGTTGCAGCGATCTGAACGTAGAGCGGCTGACGGCGGCCAATGCCCGACGAGGTCGAGTCGGCGCTCGGAGCCGCGATGTCCTCTGCCTCGAATTCGTCCATGGACCTTGCCAAATCGAATGAAGTTTCTGCGTACCCTAACCGCAATCGGCAGCCAATACATCAATCAAAAGTTGAAGGTGTGACTGTCCCCTCATTCGGAGAAGGGTAAACGCGCATTCAGGTGAGGGTCGGGAAAATCTCGCGATATCCCATGGCGGCCGGATCGAAGAGAATGTCGCGCGGCCGCAGGGGGCGCGCGAGGGCGAGGCCTTCGAGCGAACGGCAGCGCGAGAGCGCGACATAGGCCTGGCCGTGGGCGAAGGTGCCGCGGCCGAGGTCGATATACACGCGATCGAGCGTCAGGCCCTGGGATTTATGGATCGTCAGCGCCCAGGCGAGGCGCAGCGGGAACTGCTTGAAGGTGCCGGCGACGCTTTCGACGATCTTCTGCGCCGTCGTGTCGTAGGCGTAGCGACGCGCCTCCCAGGTGACGGCTTCGACCTCGTACTCCTTGCCGTCGACGTCGATCCATACGCGCTTGTTGTCGAGGCGTGAAATGCGGGCGATGGTGCCATTGACCCAGCGGCGCTCGCTGTCGTTCCGGAGCAGCATGACCTTGGCACCGACCTTGAGCACGAGCGTTTCGTCGGTCGGATGGGCGCTCTGGGAGTACTCGCCGGTGGTCGTTGCCGCGAAGGTGATGGGGGCGGCGGGAAGCGCATCGAGGTAGGCGAGGTTGATACGGTTGGCGGCGGCATTGGTCGGCGTCAGGATGACATAGGGCTCGCCTTCCGCGAGCGTGCGGATCGGGGCGACGCGCTCGTTGAGGAGTTCGAGATGCTCGGGCTCGACATCGCCGCCGCGGATGTGGGTCAGGACATCGATCAGCGCCTCGTCGCGCTGGCGGAAGACGTGCGAGAGTTCCAGCAGGTACGTGCCGACACCCTCGCGTAGTGCGCCGATGCTGAAGAAGAACGGCCCGCCGTGGGTTTCTTCGAGGTGCGCGGCGACCTCGGCTTCCTGCACGACCGGTGGGAGCTGGTGGAGATCGCCGAAGAGCACGAGACGCACGCCGCCGAAGGGCTCGCGCGGGCGGCCGCGGTTGATGCGGAGTGATTGATCGATGGCCCACATGAGATCCGAGCGGACCATGGAAACCTCGTCGATCACGAGCAGCTTGAGTTTGCGCATGACGGCGCCATTGCGGCTGCGGCGGATGTCCTCGGGGCGGATGAGGCGCGGCGGCAGGCCGAAGAAGGAATGGATCGTCTGGCCGCCGACGTTGACGGCGGCGAGGCCGGTAGGCGCGACGATGACGTGCTCGGCCTCGATCATCTCGCAGAGCGCGCGGAGCAGGGTGGATTTGCCGGTGCCGGCGCGGCCGGTGACGAAGAGGTGTCCGCCGTCCTCGCTCAGGTAGTCGAGCGCGGCTTCGTACTCGGCTGTGGGACCGAGATAGGAAGGCCACTGGCGTGCGATGCCTGCGGGCGCCGATGCGTCGTCGGTCGATCGAGCCGGTAGCTTGGATGTCAAAATGTATTCCTCTATTCCACTCTCC
>JAEWIJ010000046.1 GCA_023387235.1 Pseudomonadota bacterium | reverse complement strand
CCTTCGCTCTCGAAGCAAGGATAAAGGCGGCCGAGGCCACGGAGCTTTTCCGCCACCTCGTCATAGCGCGCCATGCGATCCGACTGCCGCGCCTCGCGATCCCACACGAGGCCGAGCCATGTCAGATCCGCGCGGATCGCTGCGGCGAATTCCTCCGTCGAGCGCGTCTGGTCCGTATCGTCGAGGCGCAGCATGAAGCTGCCGCCGTTGCGCCGCGCGAAGAGCCAGTTCAGCACGGCGGTGCGGATATTGCCGATGTGCAATCGGCCGGTCGGGCTCGGCGCAAAACGGACGGAAACGGTCATGATGCCCCTCGGCGGGTCCTGTCTCAGCCTGAATTTCCGTCGGAGGTGGAAATCGGACTTCAGATGATGCCATGCTCTCGTAGAAGCGCTTGCTCATCGCCCGCCACCCAACCGAAAACTTTCGGCTCTCCGTTCAGCTTCTGGACGAAGTAGTTAACATCGAAGTCTATTGCTACGTCCGACTGATCCTCGCGGGCATAGGTTGCCGTCCAGGCAACATGGGCCACGCAGTGATGCTCATCTATCGGGGAAATGCGGACATCGCGTAAGCGCATTTCCTTCGTCCCCATTGCACGATAGCGCGCATAACCCTGCGCCATGACCTGCTTGAGCTGGTCGTCGTTCTTTCCGGTCATCACGCCGGCAGGTGAGGCCGCTATGAATTCGGAAGCATACAGCGCCGCGGCCCCATCCATGTTCATGTCGCCGCCAAGGGACTGATTGAAGAAGCTCTCGTATCTCTCGAAGAACTTCCTTACGTCGGCTTCCATCATTTGCTCACCACGAATTTCAAACCGAGACACGATCCTTGGCGGGATTAGTGGTCCGGCCGGCAAGATGTTGGTGCGTGGCTTAGCACAGAGGAGGCGATTGTTTACCGCCTCTCGACCTGCATCGGCAGGAATTTCAAGAAACCTCGCCGCCATCGGCGCGCGGCTGCACGAGTTGCGGCGTGCGTTGCACGGGCGCCTTGCTCTGCGGCTCAGGCGCGGCAAGGTCCTCGCGGAAGCGGTTAGTGATCGGGTAGCGCCGGTCGCGTCCGAAGCTGCGACTCGAGATCTTGACGCCCGGCGCTGCCTGACGCCGTTTGTATTCGGCGAGATAGAGCAGGCGCTCGATGCGCTTCACGGTCTCGGGCGCATGTCCGCGCGTGATGATTTCCGGCAGCGGCATCTCGTGCTCGACGAGACAAGTCAGGATGTCGTCGAGCGCGTCGTAGGGCGGCAGACTGTCCTGATCCGTCTGGTTCTCGCGCAGCTCCGCGCTCGGCGCCTTCGTAAGAATGCGCTCCGGGATGACGATGCCGCCCGGCCCCTTGCCGCCGCGCGGCACGTTGGCATTGCGCCAGCGCGAGAGACGATAGACCTCCATCTTGTAGAGATCCTTGATCGGGTTGAAGCCGCCGTTCATGTCGCCGTAGATGGTCGCGTAGCCGACGGACATCTCGCTCTTGTTGCCCGTCGTCAGCAGCATCGTGCCGTCCTTGTTCGAGATGGCCATCAGCGTCGTGCCGCGCGCGCGGCTCTGGACGTTCTCCTCGGTCGTGTCCGGTGCGCGATTGCCGAACAACGGCGCGAGCATCGCGTAGAAGCCGTCGACCGCCGGCGCGATCGGCACTGTGTCGTAGCGCACGCCGAGTGCCTTCGCGCATGTCGCCGCATCGGTCAGGCTGTCGCTCGATGTGTAGCGATAAGGCAGCATCACGCAGTGCACGCGGTCGGCGCCGAAGGCGTCCGTCGCCATGGCTGCAACGAGTGCGCTGTCGATGCCGCCGGAAAGACCGAGCACGACACCCGGAAAGCGGTTCTTGTCGACGTAGTCGCGAAGGCCGAGCACCGAGGCATGATAGGCCGCCGCATCGCCTTCCTCGAGGTGCGCGCGGGGGCCGCTCTTGCAATGCCAGCCGCGCTCCGTCCGCTCCCAGTGCGTGAGGACGAGTGCCTCCTCCCAGTCCGGAAGCTGCACGGCGAGGCTCGCATCGGCATTGAGCACGAAGGACGCGCCGTCGAAAACGAGCTCGTCCTGTCCGCCGATCTGATTGAGATAGGCGAGCGGCAGGCCGGTCTCGGTCACGCGCGAGACTGCGATGTTCATGCGGACGTCGATCTTCTTCCAGTCGAAGGGCGAGCCGTTCGGAACGATGAACATCTCGGCACCGCATTCCGCGAGGCATTCCGTGACCTCGTCGGTCCAGATGTCCTCGCAGATGGGCACGCCGATCTTGACGCCGCGGAAATTGATCGGACCCGGCAGCGGCCCGGCGTCGAACACGCGCTTCTCGTCGAACACGCCGTAGTTCGGCAGATCGACCTTCAGGCGCACGGCCGCGACCTTGCCTTCGTCGAGGAGCGCAACGGCGTTATAGACCTTCCCGCCCTCGGGCCAGACCGTGCCGAGAAGCACGGCGGGGCCGGGTCCGAGATCGGCTGCAAGCTGCTCGACGGCCGTACGGCACGCCGCGGCGAACGCCGATTTGCGCACGAGGTCTTCCGGCGGATAGCCGCTTACATATAGCTCCGGCAGGACGAGCAGGTCGGCGCCCTGCGCACCGGCATCGGCGCGCGCGCGACGAAGCTTCGCCAGGTTGCCGGCGATGTCGCCGAGAACGGGGTTGAGCTGGGCAAGCGCGATCGAGAGAGAACGGATGGGTGCGTTCGACATAGCCGGAAAATAGTGCGAGCAGGGGCTCGCGCGCAACGCAAGTCTTGGGCTGGAGTGCCTGCCATGCGCCGCCGCGCCGCCATGACGGCTATCAGCTGCTTACCATTTGTCGAGAAGTGCAGCACCGACGATGGCGCCGGCATCGCCCCGCTGCAGGATGATGGCGCAGCCGTCCGCATCCGACTGCTTCACGGCATGGTGCGCGAGCTTGATGGTCGCTGCGGTGCCGTTCCAGATGCCGACCGGCATCCATTCGCGCACGACATTATGGTACACGCCCATTTTGCCGTGGTTCTCGCCGCGCTTGATCTTGACCTCGACATGGCGGCGGATCAGGGCGAGCCAGATCGTTGCCTCACCGACCTTGCCAGACTCCTGGGCCGCGTCGAGATCGATGACGAGATGCTCGTTGGCGCTGCGCACGCGCACGCCGACACGGTAGGGATCGATCTTCGGCGCCGTTATCGCCATGGCTTTGTCGATGTCGGCCTCGCTCGATCCGAGCACGTGCTTGAGACCGTTCACCACGACCTGCGGCGTGTATACGCGTCCGTCGCCGCGCGCGCTTGCGTAGGCGCGCTGGCGGGCGCTGAATTTCGGGCTGGCGAGCGTGTCCTTCCAGCCGAGATAGTCCCAGTAGTCCACGGGAAATGTCAGCGCGACGACGTTCGGGCGCTCGGCAAAGGTCTTGAGAAGAGCATCGGCCGTTGGGCAGGAGGAGCAGCCCTGGCTGGTGAAGAGTTCGACCACGGACACCGGCGGCGCGATGCTCGTTGTGCCATCGGACTTCTCGGCGCTCGAGCCTGCGGCCGGTCCCGCCAGCATCGCGCTGGTAAACGCCAGGGCGAGGTACCTCGACCAATCAGCTAGCGCGCGCATTTTTCTTCCGTCCGGTGAGGTCCACGCGCTGCCTGCGACGCGCGCGAGGCAGCATGGAGATGCTTGCTGTCAGCACCGCCGCTCTTCATGCGAATGGCCGGAGCGCAGAAGGCCGAGATGCACGGACGACTCGGCCCGATCCCCTGCCGACCGAACGATGGCTCCGATGCTGAATGCGGTGTCGGCATGGGCTTCGGTATCGCTCTTTGACGCTTCAATTGCGAGTCACGAATGCTTGACAGATTGCTCGTAGCTGCGGCTGTCGGCACTTGCAAATCGCATGCCTCGGCGGACGCGATCGGTCCGCGCGCGTTGCTTGCGGTGGTCCTGAAAAACATTGCGGCCTGCCGGAAGGGCAGGCCGCAAGTTGTTGCGCTTTGCAAACAACAAGGCTTGATCAGTGGACGGAGACACTTGGCCGGGGCGCCGCCGTGTTGCTGCTGACCGGCGTGTTCTGCTGCTTCTTGACGGCGCGTTTCTGAGGCACCGGCTTCGGAGCGGCGCGACGGGGCGGCTCTTCCTGCTGGTCGAACCAGGGGAAGACGAAGCCTACCGAGGCCCCCGACGGGCCGCGCGAGCTGGTGCGATCGACCACGCTGCCGCCGCCACCCCAGGCCACGGGCGCCGGTGACGTCGTGTAGCGGTTCCAGGTGACGGTCACGCGTGTGCCGACGGGAACGCGATCGTAGAGATCGATCACGTCCTTATTGTACATGCGGACGCAGCCCTTCGAGACGGCCTGACCGATCGTCCAGGGGGCGTCGGTGCCATGAATGCGATAGAGCGACGAGCCAAGGTAGAGCGCGCGCGCGCCCATCGGATTGAGCGGGTGGCCGCCGGGCACATGAGGCGGCAGCTTGGGGTTCTCGCGGATCATCTCGGGCGTCGGTGTCCACGGCGGATCGACGCGCTTCGAGGAGACCTGCATCGCGCCCTGCCAGCGGCTCTGGTCGCGCGGGATGGCGATCGGATAGCTGAGCGCCTCGCCGGGCTTGGTGACCAGGTACAGCCTGCGATCGCTAAAGCTCACGATGATCTGGCCGGGGCGGTGCTGGACGCCGAAGCGCACGACTTCCTTGCCGCTTCCGCCGACCTGGCTGCCGCCGCCCCAGAGCCAGCTCAGGCCCTGTGCTGCGGCTGGAGTCGGGGTCATGGGCACGGCGGCCGCAATGGCCAGGGCGGCGCTGGCAAGCAGAATTCGGGGGAAGGCGTGGCCAGTCATTCGCATCTCCGGTCTCGTTCTTGTCGCCGCGCACCAGGGCGCGGGCTTGCGTTCATTTTCAGTGTGCAGGAGGCCCCCCCCCTGCGTATTCCTCGTCCCGCGTCGGGCACGAGCCATTCGCTTTATGGCGGCCGAGTTACTGCCGCCGGCGCAACGGTATGGTGCGCAGATTTGCTGCTTCGCTTGTATGGTGCCCTGCTTAGCTGAACGGATCGTTACAAAAGTCTTGTTTCGACCGCGCTCGCACTGCCCCACGCCCGCGCCTTCGCAACGCGCCATCCTGCTGAATTGTTGCCGGATGCCCTCCGCCCGCCGATCAGCCGGGCCGCGTTCGATCGCCGACGGCGAACGTGCCTGCCCAACCTTTCCAACTGCGAAGCATACTGGCGATGCTTCCGGGCGGATGCAACTGGGCGGGGGCCAATCTGGTCATCACGAAGGCGAGAATGTGCGCATTTCAAGGAAAGTGTGGGATTCTCGTCACGTAGCTGCTCTTTGGAATGCGAATAAAGACGGATCGTTTGCTAACGGATTAGTCCGTTTCAGTCTTCACGGGAGTGGCGATCCGCCCTGTGGGCAACTTGTGCCCGAGCAGTGGAAATCCTCGCCGCCAAGCGACATGTCATCCCGATTGATCCCTTTTTGTTCTCGTTTTTCGTTGACAGAAGGCTCGGTCGGGAATAGAACAAATAAAGAACTTAGGCGGGCCGGAAGAACGGTCCGACCGCGTGAAGGTAGACCATACGCAGTTTCGAAGAGCGTACCCTTTGGACAAGGTGCCCCGAGACCCCCTCTCCCCCCAGCCCTTGGCCAAGCGGATCTTCGTGGTCCGTAGCAATACGGATGGGAGTGTCAGTACGAGTAAGCGTACCAGTAAGAGTACGAGTAAGCGTATGCGTCCCTCTGGCGGCGGTGCGGTTGCCCCCTTTTTCGCACCGCCGCCAGCCCCCCATTCCGGACAGGCGCGCATCGAAGGGCTCAGAACCCTGCTCGCCACGCTCGAGCGGCGTCCGGCTCTCGGCGGTCCATTGGCGGAGCACCCTGCCGGCTTGCCCGCGGGTGAGGTCTGGATGCTCGGTGCCCCGGAGGTGGATGGCTGGCTGCCCGGTCGCCGGCTCGATGCCGCAAGCCTCGGTGAGATCAAGCCTGAGACCTACGGCGATATCCCGGCTGCCCTCGCCTTTGCCTTGATGCTGGCGACTCGCCGTCTTGGGGCGGTACCTCTGATCCCGGCATCGACCATGCCGACCGCCAGCTTCCCGGGCCTCGTGGTGTGGTGCTGGCCTCATCGATTAGCCCGCGACAGTGGGGGACTCTATGGTCCCGGTCTCGCACAGCTTGGCCTCGATCCCGCACGGCTGCTGATGATCGAGACGGCCACACCGACCGAGACCCTCTGGGCTATGGAAGAAAGCCTCGGCTCGGGAGCGGCAGGCATCGTCATCGGCTGCCTCGACGAAGTTGGCCTGACGCCGGCACGGCGCTTGGCGCTCGCCGCTGCCGCGCACCGCACGCCGGCCCTGATGATAACCGCGGCCCGCTCCGCCGCCGCGGCCGCGACGTTCGCGCGCTGGCGCATCGCCGCCGCTCCGAGCGCACCGCATCCCTTCGACCCTGGAGCGCCCGGCGATCCGCGCTTCAAGCTCACTCTCGAGCGCTGCCGGGGCACAGCCCTCGGCGCCCTGCTGCCGTCTTCTGTCGTGGAGTGGAATCGTGACGCGTATCGTTTCCGTGTGGCTGCCGGCATGGCCGATCGAGCGCCTGCGAAGATATCGCGGGCTTGAGAACATACCTGCGGACCGGCCGCTGGCGCTTGTCGCCAACGGGGCGCATGGGCTGGAGATTGCCGCCGCTAACGAGGCCGCGCGTGCGCTCGGTGTGCGGGCCGGTGCCGGCCTCGCCGATACGCGTGCGGCCTTGCCGGAGTTGCTCACGCTGCCCGCCGACGGCGATGGGGATCGTGATGATCTCGTGCGTCTCGCGCGCTGGTGCGGCCGTTATGGGCCGACCCGTAATGTCGATGGCCGGGACGGGCTCTGGATCGACATCACCGGCGTCGCCCATCTCTTCGCGGGCGCGGAACTTCGGCAAGAGAGTGATGGGGGCGGCGAGCGGGCATTGCTCGCCGATCTTGTGCGGCGCTTGTCACATCTCGGCCTCACGGCGCGCGCCGCCTGTGCCGACACGCTCGGCGCCGCGCACGCACTCGCCCGCTTCGCGCAGCCGCAGGAGGGAGCCTCCGCGATCGCGCCGCCGGAGCGAGCGAGCCACGCACTCGCGTCATTGCCCGTAGCTGCCCTGCGCATCGATGCGGATGCCGTGCGTCTGCTCGAGCGGCTCGGTCTGCGGCGCATTGGTCAGCTCTATGGTCTGCCGCGTGCCGCGCTCGAGCGTCGCTTCCGCGCCCTGAATCGAAAGGACAAGCCTCACGCGGCGGCCATTGCGACGGTGCTCATGCGTCTCGACCAGGCGCTCGGCCACTATGGCGAGCCCCGCGCTCCGCTCGTGGAGGCGCCGGATTTCATCGTGCGTCTGCCGTTCTCCGATCCGCTGCTCACGGCGGCCGGCATCGAGGCTGCGCTCGCACGCCTCTGCTGCGATCTCGCCGGCAAGCTGGCCGAAGCTGCTGTCGGCGGGCGCCGCTTTTGTCTCTCGCTCTATCGTTCGGATGGGACACTCGGCGAGGTGGCGGTCGGCACGAGCAGCCCCTGTCGGGATGATGCTCATATACGCCGCCTGTTGCGCGAGAAGATCGCCGCGTTCGACGCTGGCTTCGGCATTGACCTTATGACGCTCGATGCACGCGAGGTGACGCGTCTCGGCGCCAGCCAGCAGACGCTCGATGCGGACATCGCCGGCACGCGCGCGCGCGCTGCCGCCCGGCTCGTCGACCGCCTCTCGGGGCGTCTCGGTCGGGATCGCGTGATGTACTTAGTTCCGCATGCCAGCCACATTCCCGAAGCGGCACAGAAGCGGGTGCCGGCCATGCAGCGCGCCCAGACAAAAGAAATGGACGCACCCGAGATCGCTGCATCGTCTTCCGAAAGCCGGCGGCCGGCCTTGCTGCTGGACCCGCCCGAGCCGATCGAGGTGCTCGCCTCAATTCCCGAAGGCGCCCCCGCGCTGATCGTCTGGCGGCGCGTACGTCGACGGATCATGCGCGCCGAGGGGCCCGAACGGATCGCACCTGCGTGGTGGGCGGCCTACGTCCCTCGCGTCGCCGAGGCTGGCACGGATACGGCAAGAACCCGCGACTACTACCTCGTCGAGGAGACGAGTGGCGCCCGCTACTGGGTCTTTCGCGCCGGCCTCTACGACAGGGAGAGAGAGGGAGAAGATATCGAGGATGACGAGGCCCTCTCTGCCCGCGCGCCGCGCTGGTACATGCATGGATTGATGCCATGAAGTCTCCCATGGCGCCCGCCTATGCCGAATTGCAGACGACGACCAACTTCTCCTTTCTGCGTGGCGGCTCGCATCCTCATGAGCTGGTGGCGGAAGCCAGCCTCCAAGGTCTCGCGGCGCTGGCGATCACGGACCGCAATACGCTGGCCGGCGTGGTGCGCGCACATACGGCGGCAAAGCGGATCGGCCTCCGCCTCATCGTCGGCACGCGTCTCGATCTGACCGATGCGCCAAGCCTCCTCTGCCTGCCGACCGACCGCGCAGCTTACGGTCGTCTGTGCCGGCTCCTTTCAAAGGGCCAGCTCGCTGCCAAAAAAGGAGAATGCATGCTCGCGCTCGAGGATGTCGCGGCTGCGGCGCATGGTCAGATCCTGATCGCGCTTGCGCCGGAAAACTGGAGCTGGCGGGCAGAAGCCGCTCATGCAGCGTTCGAGAGTGAGCTGCGGCGACTCAAGACAGGGCTCGCGCCGAAAGCTCTCTACCTTGCAGCCACCCATGCCTATCGCGGCGATGATCGCGCCCGCATTGCCGCGCTTTCAGCGCTCGCCCGGCGCTGCCGCACGCCGCTCGTCGCAACGGGGGACGTCCTCTACCACACGCCCCACCGTCGTCCTCTGCAGGATGTGCTGACCTGTATCCGCGAGGGCGTGTGCATCAGAGAGGCTGGTTTGCGGCTCGCGTCCAATGCCGAGCGCCACATCAAGCCGCCGCACGAGATAGCGCGCCTTTTCGAAGGTCACGCATCCGCGCTCACCTGCACGCTGGAGATTGCCGAAGCCTGCACGTTCGATCTCGATGACCTGAAGTACGAATATCCCGACGAGCCCGTACCGCCCGGCAAGACGCCGCACGGCCATCTCATCGATCTCGTCGAGGAGGGCGCGCGCGAGAAATTCCCCGATGGGGTGCCGAAGAAAGTACGTACTCTCATCGAAAGGGAGCTCGGGTTGATCGCGGAGCTGAAGTACGCACCTTATTTCCTCACGGTGCATGACATCGTCGCCTTTGCGAAGAGTCAGGACATCCTCTGCCAGGGGCGCGGCTCGGCCGCCAATTCCGTGGTCTGCTACTGCCTCGGCATTACGGCCGTGAACCCGACGGAGGTTGATCTCCTCTTCGAGCGCTTCATCAGTGCCGACCGCAAGGAGCCGCCGGACATCGACGTCGATTTCGAGCACCAGCGGCGCGAGGAGGTCATTCAGCACATCTACGACAAATATGGACGTCATCGCGCCGGGCTCGCGGCCACGGTCATCAGCTATCGCTCGCGCTCGGCCGTGCGCGAGGTGGGCAAGGCCATGGGTCTCAGCGAGGATACTGTCGCGGCCCTCGCCGGCATGGTCTGGGGCACCCGCTCAAGTGGCGCGCTTCCCGATCAACGCATTCGCGAGGTCGGCCTCGATCCCGAGGATCGGCTCCTGCAACGCGTGATCGAGCTGACCGATGAACTCGTCGGCTTTCCTCGCCATCTTTCGCAGCACGTCGGCGGCTTCGTGCTGACGCGAGGACCTCTCGTGGAGAGCGTGCCGGTCGGCAATGCCGCCATGGAAGATCGCACATTCATCGAGTGGGACAAGGATGATCTCGCTGCGGTCGGCTTGCTCAAGGTCGACGTTCTGGGCCTCGGCATGCTCACCTGCATCCGTCGCGCCTTCGACCTGATCGCGGCGCACGAGGGCAAGCAGCTGACGCTCGCGACGCTGCCGCGCGGAGATGCCACCGTCTATGACATGCTGTGCCAGGCCGAGGCCATCGGCGTCTTCCAGGTCGAGAGCCGCGCGCAGATGAACATGCTGCCGCGCCTGAAACCCAAGCGCTTCTATGATCTCGTGATCGAAGTGGCGATCGTGCGGCCCGGCCCCATCCAGGGTGACATGGTGCACCCCTATCTGCGCCGGCGTGACGGCATCGAAGAGCCGCAATATCCTTCGCCCGCGCCGGAGCATGGACCTGCCGGCGAGCTCGAGAACATTCTTGGCCGGACACTGGGCGTGCCGCTCTTTCAGGAGCAGGCCATGCGCATTGCCATGGTGGCGGCGCGCTTCACGGATGGCGAGGTCAATGAGCTGAGGAAGGCCATGGCGGCTTTCCGCCGCCGTGGAACCATCGGTGCGCTCGAAGAGAAAATGGTTT
Organism: Pseudomonadota bacterium; assembly: GCA_023387235.1. Classification (GTDB taxonomy): domain Bacteria; phylum Pseudomonadota; class Alphaproteobacteria; order Rhizobiales; family Hyphomicrobiaceae. The sequence continues at coordinate 12,903 of JAEWIJ010000046.1, read as the reverse complement.
CGAAAATGGTCGAGCGCGGTTACGCGCGCGATTTCGCCGAGCGCTGCTTCAATCAGATCAAGGGCTTCGGCGAATACGGCTTTCCCGAAAGCCATGCCGCGAGTTTCGCGCTCCTGGTTTATGTGTCGGCCTGGATAAAGAAGCATCACCCGGCGGCCTTCTGCGCCGCACTTCTGAATTCCCAACCCATGGGCTTTTATGCCCCCGCGCAACTCGTGCGCGATGCTCGCGAGAACGGCGTCGAGGTGCGCCCTGTCGATGTCAATCATTCAGACTGGGACTGCACGCTCGAAGCGAGCAGCCCTGACGGCCGGCCGGCTTTGCGGCTCGGCTTTCGTCAGGTCGATGGCATGATGTCCGAGAAGGAGACGCGGGAAACGCTACTGGCTGCGCGCGCCGAAGCGCCTTTCGTCGATACCTATGATCTCTGGCGTCGTGCCGGCATCCATCTCGACACGATTGAGCGCCTCGCCGCGGCCGATGCGTTCCGCTCGCTAGGCCTGGATCGGCGCCAGGCGCTATGGGAGGTCAAGGCGCTCGACGGTGCGGCACCGCTGCCGCTTTTTGCCTGGAGCGAGACGCGCGAGATCGGGACCGAGCCGGCCGTCGCACTGCCGAAGATGCCGCTCCCCGATCATGTCGTGACCGACTATCAGACGCTCCGTCTCTCGCTCAAGGCGCACCCGCTGTCCTTTCTGCGCGGTGGTCTCACGCGGCGGCGCATCCTGTCGTGTGCCGATCTGCGCACGGCGCACGAAGGACAATGGGTGGCGGTTGCCGGCGTCGTGCTCGTGCGTCAGCGGCCCGGCTCCGCGAAGGGTGTGGTCTTCATGACCATCGAGGACGAGACGGGCATTGCGAATGCCGTCATATGGCCGAAGGCGCTCGAGCGGTATCGCCGTGTCGTCATGGCGTCCCGCCTTATTGTCGTTCGCGGGCGCGTTCAGCGGAAGGACGACATCATCCATATCGTTGCCGCGCGACTCGAGGACCGTACGGAATGGCTGAGCCTCCTGAGCGAGAGCGGCCGCGAGATCATGCCTGTGCCGCTTTCTCGTGCCAACGAGGTGTTGCGCCCCGATCCAGGCTCCGCCCGCACCAGGGAGCATCCACGCTGGTCCGGTCATCCGCGCAATGAGCGCATCCTGCCCAAATCGCGTGATTTCCATTGACCGCGCCCAACACCGCTGCGAGCGTGCGGGCGCCCGCAGCCGCGACACAGCAGAGCGAATGCCATCTCCGCCATGACGCCTCGTCATCTCGCTCTGCTCCGCTCGGCACGCGCTTTTTTCCTTGCGATAGCGCTCCTCGTCGATCTGTCGGCGCACGCCGGTGCACAGACACCCACGCCAGGCCCGACGCGTGCGGCACCCGAGGTGGCATCCGGCCGCCAGAGCCGCGGCCTCGCCGTCGCTCGCCATCACATGGTCGCATCCGCCAACTCGTATGCGAGCGAGGCCGGCCGCGAGATCCTGCGCGAGGGCGGCGGTGCGATCGATGCGGCCATCGCCGTGCAATTGGTGCTGAACCTCGTCGAGCCGCAATCCTCGGGCATCGGCGGTGGCGCATTTCTTCTCCATTTCGATGCCGCAACGCGGACGATCCGCACTTACGACGGCCGCGAGACGGCGCCGGCCGCCGCGCAGCCGAACCGCTTCCTCGATGCGGCAGGAAAGCCGATCCCTTTCGCCACCGCCATCGCGTCGGGCGCCGCGGTTGGTGTGCCCGGCGCGCTCGCGATGCTGGAGCTCGCCCATCGCCGGCACGGACGGCTGCCGTGGGCGCGGCTCTTCGGGCCAGCAATCACGCTGGCGCGCGATGGCTTTCTCGTCTCGCCGCGCCTCACTTTGCTGCTCCAGTGGATGGGGCTCGAGGCCTTCTCGCCGGATGCGCGACGCTATTTCTTCGATGCGGCCGGAAAAGCCTGGAGCCCGGGGCATCGGCTGCGCAATCCCGAGTTTGCGGCAACGCTCGAGATCCTTGCGCGCGACGGTGCACGGGCGTTCTACGACGGACCGCTCGCCGAGAGCATCGTCGCTGCCGTGGCGGGGGGACCGCCGCCCGCCGGTGACATCACACGCGCCGACCTCGCGGGCTACGAGGCGCGCGAGCGCGAACCCGTCTGCGTGCCCTATCGCGCGCTCAGAGTGTGCGGGATGGGGCCACCGTCCTCGGGCGCGCATACCATCGGGCAAGCATTACGCCTGATCGAGCCTTTCGATCTCGGCCGCGGCCCGCAAGCCGCCCTCAACGCGCGCGCGATGCATATCATTGCGGAGGCGGAGAAGCTCGCGTACGCGGATCGCAATCGCTATCTCGCCGATCCGGATTTCGTGCAGATACCCGCCGGTCTGCTGGCCCAGTCATATCTCGATCGGCGGCGTGCACTCATCGCGCCGCTACAGGCAGCCGAGCGTGTCGAGGCGGGCCGGCCGGATGGCGATCGGGCGCACCTTTTCGGCGGGGACGCCACCGCCGAATCTTCCGGCACCAGCCACATCTCGATCGTCGATGGCGCCGGCAATGCGGTGGCCATGACCACGACCATCGAGGCGGCGTTCGGCTCACGCCTGTGGGCGGGGGGCTTTCTGCTCAACAACCAGTTGACCGACTTCTCTTTCCGTCCGGAGGATGCGCAAGGCCGGCCGATCGCGAACCGCATTGCCGGCGGAAAACGTCCGCGCAGCTCCATGGCGCCGACGATCGTGCTCGACGAGAACGAGGACTTGAAGATCGTCCTCGGATCGCCGGGCGGCAGCCGCATCATTCTTTACGTGGTGAAATCGCTCGTCGGGCTGATCGACTGGGAGATGGACGCGCAGGCGGCGGCAGCGCTTGCGAACTTCGGCAGTCGGGGCCGCGGGTTCGAGCTCGAGTCCACGACGGCGTCGGCCTATGACGTCGTCACCCGACCGTGGGCGTGGGGCTCGACGCTCTGGCAGGCGCTGCGGCTCAAGCCTCTCGGGCACCGCATTGATTTCGATCTCATGACATCGGGGACGCACATAATCGTGCGCCGCGGACCGAGCCACCTCGAAGGTGGCGCCGATCCGCGGCGTGAAGGCGTGGCGCTCGGGGATTGAGCGCGCTCAGGTCTTCATCTTGGGATCGAGCCAGTCGCGCAGCGCGTCGCCGAAGAGATTGAACCCGAACACGGCGAGCGTGATCGCCAAGCCCGGGAAGATCGCGACCCAGGGCGCGCTCTCGGCATACTCCTGCGCGCCGCCGCGGAGCATCAGACCCCACGCAGGTATCGGCTCCTGCACGCCGAGGCCGAGGTAGGAGAGCGAGGCCTCGATGAGGATCGCCTGGCCGACCTGCGCCGTCAGGATGATAAGGAAAGGCGCCATCACGTTCGGCATCATGTGACGGAAGATGATGCGGGCATGGCTGAAGCCGTTGGCACGAGCCGCGTCCACGTAGGGCATTTCGCGGATGGCCAGCGCACTTGCGCGAACGATGCGGGCCGCGCGCGGGATCACGGGGATCGTGATGGCGATGATGACGTTGAATACGCCGGTGCCGAAGATGGCGACGACGGCGAGCGCGAGAATGATCAGCGGGAACGCCATGAAGACGTCCATGACGCGCTGGAAGAGCAGATCGAAGCGGCCGCCGAAGTACGCCGATGTCACGCCGAGGATCAGCCCGAGGAAGCAGCCGATGAACGACGACACGAAGCCGACCAGCAACGCCGTGCGCGCGCCGAAGATGATGCGCGAGAGAAGATCGCGGCCGAACTGGTCAGTGCCGAGCCAATGGTCGGCATCCGGCGCCGTGAGCATCGCGCCGAAATCGTTGGCCGTCGGGTCATAGCTCGTCAGAAGCGGCGCGAAGATCGCCATCACGCACATCGCGACGACGATGAAGCCTCCGAATGCGCCGAGCGGGTTGCCCCGGCAGAAGGCGCCCAACGTACCGAGGAGCGTCGGTTTGCGCGGGATGTCCTCGACGGCCGTTCCGGGAGTGACGGTTTCAGTAGCCATGGCTCAGGCCTCAGCGCGAGTAGCGGATGCGCGGGTCGAGCCACGCATAGATGATGTCGACCACGAAGTTCGTGAACGCGAAGATGGCCACGACCATCATCACGAGGATCTGCGTCATCTGATAGTCGTGATTGAGCACGGATTCGACGAAGAGCTTGCCGAGACCATTGAGGTTGAACACCTGCTCGGTCACGACGAGGCCGCCCATGAGGAAGGCGAACTCGATGCCGACGACGGTGACGACCGGCAGGAGCGCGTTCCTCAGTGCATGGCGATTGATGACGAGCTTCTCGTAAAGGCCCTTCGCGCGCGCCGTGCGCACATAGTCCTCACGCAGCACCTCGAGGAGCGCCGACCGCGTCATGCGCGTCGCCACCGCCGAATAGCGATAGCCGGTGGCGAGCGCCGGCCAGATGAGCATGGACAGATTGTACCAGGGATCTTCCCACAGCGGCACGTACCGGATCGGCGGCATCCAGGCGACGCCGAACCATGCCTTGCTGGTCACGAGGATGCCGAGAATGATCAGGATGCCGAGCCAGAAGGACGGCATAGCAATGCCGGCGATGGTGAAGGTGCGGACGAAATAGTCGATCCACGTGTTCTGCTTGACGGCGGAGATCGTGCCGAGCGGGATGGCGATCAGGATCGCCGTCAGCGTCGCCATGATGGCAACCTGCAGCGAGAGCTGGAAGCGGAGGCCGACCTCCTCGATGATGGGCCGATTGGTCCACATCGAGTTGCCGAAATCGAAGGTCACGAGACCTTTCATGAAGGTGATGAACTGCGTGAGCATCGGCTGATCGAGGCCGAGTTCGCGCCGACAGTTGTCCAGGACCTCTTGCACGACGGAGCCGCCGCCAGCCGCAAGGCGCAGGTAGCAGATGTCGCCCGGTATCGTCCGCATGAGCAGGAAGATGAGGACCGCCGCGCCGAAAAGCGTCGGGATCATCAGCAAGAGGCGCTTTATGACGTAGCGCAGCATTGTGGTCCTGGATCCTGTGGGTGTTCGATTGGTGCAGGGCCACGGCGGTCTGGCCGTGGCCCATTTTCCTTCAGCTTGGCTGGGTCAGCTCACTTGTCGAGCCAGACCACGTCGAGCTGGTTGTTGATGTAGTGGCTCGAGCTGACCTTCCACCCCTTCAGGTACGAACGGTGCGGAATGATGCGGTACCACCACAGCGAGATCGAGTTGTGCGCTTCCTCGTCGAGCACGATGCGCTCGAACTCGCGCATGATCTTGCGCTGCTCGGCGGGATCCGCGATCTGGTTCATCTTCGCGTGCATGTCCTCGAGCTTCTGGTTCTTGTAGCGGCCGTACTGGTCGCCCGCTGCAACGCCGAGGAACTTGCTCGTGTCAGACAGCGGGTTCACCACCGACTGGCAGTTGAAGTCGAGGGCTACGTCGAAGTTGCCCGAGCGCAGCTGGGCGTAGAACGGACCCGTTGCCTCGGCCTTCTGCGTGACCTCCACGCCGATCTGCTTCCACTGGTCGATCAGCCACGTGCCGACGATCGTGTACGGCTGGTCCACCGCGCGGTTGGCGAGCGTGAACTTGAGGTTCTCCTGGCCGGCTTCCTTCAGAAGGCGGCGGGCTTCGTCGCGCGACTTCTTGATGTCGGGCCAGTAGCCGACCATCTTCTGCAGCTCTTCCTTGGTCGCTGCGAGCGGATGGTTCGGGAACACGATGCCGCCGACCGTCTTTACGATGGCGATCTTGGAGAGCGCCGGCGCACCGCCCCAGCGATCGACCGCCAGCGTCAATGCACGACGGACGCGTGCATCGTCGAAGGGCTTACGCTCGTGGTTCGGAGAGGTGATCAGGAGGCAGTTCCAGTCGCTTTCCTGAACCGTGATGTCCTTGCCGAGCGCGGCAACGAGATCATCGCGGCTCTTCGGCGGGAAGCCGCGGAACTCGATGGCAGCCTGATCGCCGCGGATGGCCTGAACGCGCAGCGTCTGGGTCTTCGCGAAGATCGCCTCGAAGCCGTCGAGATAGGGCTGACCCTTGTGATGGTAGTCGGCGAACTTCTTGCCGGTGATGCGGGCGCCCGCCTCACGAACGTCGAACACGAACGGGCCCGAGCCCATCACGTTCTTTTCGTACCAGCGCGGATCGGTATCCAGCTTCGCCTTCGAATAGATGAAGTGGAACGGCGCGGCGAGGGCCGGAATGAACGCGCCCGAAGGATGCTTGAGCTTGAAGACGATGGTGTCGGCATCAGGCGCGGTCACGCTCTCGACCATCGAGAGCTGAGCCTGACGAGCGCTCGAGATGCCTTCCTTGGGGAAGATGATGCGCTGGAAAGTCGCCAGCACGTCCGCCGATGTCAGGGGGCTGCCGTCGTGGAACTTGATGCCCTTCTGGATCTTGAACGTGAACGTCTTGCCGTCGTCCGTGGGCTTCGGCATCTCCGTGCAGATGTCGCACTGGAACTTCGCCGGATTGTCGGGATCCTGCGGATCAGGGCGAATGAGCACGCTGTAGAACGGTGCGATCGGATGGATGAGCGCAAACGTTGTTTCGCGGTGTCCGTCGAAGCTCGGTGGCTCGTCGGGCACGACGAACTTGAGCACGCCGCCGCTCTTAGGCGTCTGTGCGGCGGCGGGTGCCGCCAATCCCGCAACAGCGAGCGCTGCCGCGAGAGGTAGTGAGAGAATGCCAGTCTTCCACTTCATTACCAGTCCTCCTCGGTAAACCCTTAAGCCAGGCTTCCTTTTCTTCGCCTTCTCCTAGTCGGGCGCCCTGCAGGAGCAGGCGCATCCCGTGCACGCAACCTACACCTCGGTGCAGGCAACCCAGTGCGCCGGTCCAAGCTCCCGCAGCGTCGGGATCTCCTTACGGCAATTCTCGACCGCGATGGGGCATCGCGGATTGAAGACGCAGCCCGGCGGCGGCCGCAGCGGACTTGGCAGCTCGCCCGTGATGATGCGGCGTGGACGCGTGCGCTCGATCACCGGATCGGGGATCGGCGCCGCGGCGAGCAGCGCCTGCGTGTAGGGGTGCTTGGGATTGGCGAACAGCTCGTCGGCCGGCGCATACTCGACGATCTTGCCGAGGTACATCACCGCGACCTTGTGCGAGATGTGGCGAACGACGGCGAGATCGTGGGCGATGAACAGGTAGCTGAGGCCAAGCTTCTGCTGCAGGCTCTCGAGCAGGTTGATCACCTGCCCCTGGATCGAGACATCGAGCGCCGATACCGCCTCGTCACACACGATGAACTTCGGATTGACCGAGAGCGCACGCGCGATGCCGACGCGCTGCCGCTGGCCGCCCGAAAGCTGATGCGGATAGCGGTCGGCCATGTAGCCGTGCAGCCCGACGAGCGAGAGAAGCTCCGCCACGCGATCGTGGATCTTCTCCTTCGGCAGGATCTGGTGCACGCGCATGGGCTCGGCGATGATCTCGCCGACGGTCATGCGCGGATTGAGCGAGGAGAAGGGGTCCTGGAAGATGACCTGCATCTTCTTGCGCACGGCGAGCATCTGATCGCTGCCGGCATTGGCGAGATCTGAGCCTTCGAAAAGAATTTTGCCCTCGGTTGGATCATCGAGGCGGAGCACCACGCGCCCGAGCGTCGACTTGCCGCAGCCCGATTCGCCGACGAGGCCGAGCGTCTCGCCCGGCGCGATGTCGAGCGTCACCTTGTTGACGGCGCGTACGACCTTCTTCGGCTGAAAGAGACCGCCGCCGATCGGGAAGAACTTCGTCACATCCTTGAGCTGAAGGATCGGTCCCGTCGTGCCGCCCACGACGGCGCTGATAGCCTCGTGGCCGCTGGTGGCAGGCGGATCGATGCGTTCGAGCTCGCTTGAACGGTGGCAGGCGGCTCGATGGCCCTTTTCCACCTCGACGAGGGGCGGATTGACGGCGCACTTCTCGATCGCGAAGCGGCAGCGCGGCCGGAAGCGGCAGCCCGACGGCGGCTTGAGCAGGTTCGGTGGCGCGCCTTCGATCGTCTGCAGCCGTATCGCGCGGCCGCGGTCGAGGCGCGGCACGGCCGACAGGAGGCCGCGTGCGTAGGGATGGCGCGCGTTGCCGAACACCTGCTCCGCCGTTCCGCTCTCCACAATGCGCGCGGCGTACATGACGTTCACGCGGTCGGCGTAGCGCGCGACGATGCCGAGGTTGTGCGTGATGATCACGACCGCGATGCCGAGACGCCGCGAAAGATCCTTCATCAGCTCGAGGATCTGCGCCTGAATGGTGACGTCGAGCGCGGTCGTCGGCTCGTCGGCGATGAGGAGCTTCGGATTGCACGCGAGGCCGATCGCGATCATCACGCGCTGGCGCATGCCGCCGGAAAGCTGGTGCGGGTACTGCTCGAGCCGGCTCTCGGGATCCGTGATGCCGACGAGCGTCAGAAGCTCGATGGCGCGCGCCTTCGCCTCTTCCGGCGACATCTTCAAGTGAATGAAGAGCGGCTCCATGATCTGAAGCCCGATCCTCAGGACCGGGTTCAGGGACGTCATCGGCTCCTGGAAGATCATTGAGACTTGATGGCCGCGCACGCGCCGCATCTCGTCGTCGGAGAGCTTCAGAAGATCGCGGCCCTCGAAGTTGATGGTGCCCGACGTGATCTCAGCCGTCTGGGCGAGAAGCCGCATGATGGTCAACGCGGAAACGGATTTGCCCGAGCCGGACTCGCCGACGATGGCCACCATTTCGCCCGGAAAGACCGTGTATCCGATGTTCTCGACCGCGCGCACGAGCCCGTGCGAGGAGCGGAATTGAACGCTCAGGTTCTCTATCTCGAGAACGGGCGTGCCCGTCTTCGCAGCCGTCTGGCCGGATAGTACTTCCCCGCTCGGGGGCCTCGTCGCCCCCTCAGCCGTCGTCTGCAAACTGAACCTCCCTAGTACACCCTCGGCAGCTCTTTCTTGGTCTGCCGTTTCCGGATGTGCCCTGCACATTTTCGATGAGGGTCACATTGCGGTCTTTTTGCAGGGAATGCAAGCGGCTGTCCAGACAATCACGGGCATGGTTTAGGCGTCGAAGTGCCGCCATCCGCACACCCTCGCGATGAGGGTGCACAGAGGAATGCTTTTACGGTCTTTGTGACGGCAGCTGAGGGCTAACGAAGCGCTAGAAAAGCCCTTCGATCTGACCCGCGTCGTTGAAGCGGATGGTCTCCGAGGCGGGGACCTTCGGCAGTCCGGGCATGGTCATGATCTCACCGCAGATCGCCACGATGAAGCCCGCGCCCGCCGAAAGCCGTACCTCGCGGATCGGCACCACATGATCGACCGGCGCGCCGCGCAGGTTCGGATCGGTCGTGAACGAGTACTGGGTCTTGGCCACGCAGATCGGCAGATTGCCGTAGCCCATATCCTCCCAGGTCTTGAGCTGATCGCGAACGCTCTTGTCCGCCGCGACGCTGCCGGCGCGGTAGATCTTCTTCGCGATCGTCTCGACCTTCTGGAAAAGGCCCAACTCGTCCGGATAGAGCGGCGTGAACTTCGACGTGCCGCCGTCCGCAATCTCGACCACGCGGCGCGCGAGCGCCTCGATGCCCTTCGAGCCCTGCGCCCAGTGCTTGCAGAGAAACGCCTCCGAGCCCTGCGACTTCGCATACTCCTGAACCGCGGCAATCTCGGCGTCCGTATCCGAGATGAAGTGGTTGATCGCGACCACGGCCGGCACGCCGAAGCTCTTCACGTTCTCGATGTGGCGGCCGAGGTTGACGAGGCCCTTCTTGACGGCTTCCACGTTCTCGGTGCCGAGGTCCTCGCGCTTGACGCCGCCGTTCATCTTGAGCGCGCGCACGGTTGCGACAATGACCGCGGCCGCGGGATTGAGGCCGGCCTTGCGGCACTTGATGTCGAAGAATTTCTCCGCGCCGAGATCGGCGCCGAAGCCGGCCTCGGTCACGACGTAGTCCGCGAGCTTGAGCGCCGTCTTCGTCGCCATGACCGAGTTGCAGCCGAGGGCGATGTTGGCGAACGGACCGCCGTGGATGAACGCCGGGTTGTTCTCGAGCGTCTGCACGAGGTTCGGCTGCATGGCCTGCGCAAGCAGCACCGTCATGGCGCCATTGGCCTTGATGTCGCGTGCGTAGACGGGGCTGCGGTCGCGGCGATAGGCGATGATGATATCGCCGAGGCGCTTTTCGAGGTCGGCGAGATCGGTCGCGAGGCAGAGGATGGCCATGACCTCGGATGCGACCGTGATGTCGAAGCCGGCTTCGCGCGGGAAACCGTTCGCCACGCCGCCGAGCGAGCAGACGATCTCACGCAGCGCGCGGTCGTTCATGTCCATGACGCGGCGCCAGGCAACGCGGCGCGTGTCGATATTCTGCGCGTTGCCCCAGTAGATGTGATTGTCGATGAGCGCGGAGAGGAGATTGTGCGCGCTCGTGATCGCGTGGAAGTCGCCCGTGAAGTGAAGGTTGATGTCCTCCATGGGCACGACCTGCGCATAGCCGCCGCCGGCCGCGCCGCCCTTCATGCCGAAGCAGGGACCGAGCGAAGGCTCGCGCAGGCAGATCGCTGCCTTCTTGCCGATCGCGTTGAGGCCATCGCCGAGGCCGACGGTCGTCGTGGTCTTGCCCTCGCCGGCCGGCGTCGGATTGATCGCCGTGACGAGGATCAGCTTGCCGTCCTTGCGACTCGCGAGCGACTTGATGAAGTCGGCCGAGACCTTCGCCTTGTCGTGGCCGAAGGGAAGCAGGTGCTCGCTGCCGATGCCGAGGCGTGAGCCGATCTCCATGATCGGCTTCTTCTTCGCTTCGCGGGCAATTTCGATGTCGGACTTGACGGCCATGGGTGGTCTCCAGCGGATGGGCGTTGCGGGCGGGCGCTCAGTTCGAGCTCTGTGAGCTGACGCGCTTCTCTCAGGGTTCGCCTTGCCGTCGGACGCGAGACTCTGCCGCGTCCGTCGGCGCGCTGTGAATTACGCGGGGGCTTTCGGCTGCGGGGCCGAGCAGACGTCGCCGACGGCGAGGCCGACGGTCTTTGCCCATTCGGCGGCGCCGATCTTCTTCGTATCCGGCGCCTTGACGCGCTTCGCGAGGATCGCGCCGCCATTGCCGGCGATCGTGATGCCTTCATCGGATATCGCGAGCACCTCGCCCGGCTTTCCGCTGCCGGTGACGCGCGCGGCATCATAGATGTCGAGCTTCGCGCCCTTCAGCGTCGTCCAGGCGCCAGGTGCGGGATTGGCCGCGCGAATGACGTTGTAGTTGTCCGCGACGGGCTTCGACCAGTCGAGCTCGGCGAGATCCTTCTTGAACCAGCTCTCGTAGGAGCCGGCAGCGAGATTCTGCTTGTGCTTGAGAACGACGCCGGCCTTAACGAGATCGAGGCCTTCCATCATGGCATCGACGCCCATGGGGAAAAGCTTTTTGAAGTAGACGTCGCCGAGCGTCTCGTCGGGCCCGACTTCGACGGTCTTCTGGATGAGGACCGGGCCTTCGTCGAGGCCTTCGTCAGGCCAGAAGATCGTGAGACCGGTGCGCGTCTTGCCCATGGCGATCGGCCAGTTGATGGACGACGGCCCGCGATGCGCCGGCAACAGCGAGGGATGATACTGGAAGGTGCCGAGCCGCGGCGCGTCGAGCACGGGCTGCGGCACGAACAGCAGAACGTACGCCATGAGGCAGACGTCCGCATTGAAGGACTTCATCAGCTCGAGGGCTTCCGGCGTCTTCCAGCTTTTCGGCTGGTGGACGGGCAGGCCTTTCTCGTTGGCGAAGACCTTCAGTGGATCCTCGGGGCGGCCTGCTTTGTCCGGTGCGCAGCATACGGCCACGACATTCTCACCGCGCTCGAGCAACCGCTCGAGAACGGCCTTACCGAAGGCCTCCTGGCCATGGACGACGATACGCATCGCTTGCTGTTTCTCCCTGTCTCGCATTGCCACCACTTAGCATGCGAGTTTCATTCTCTGCTTGAATGCACGCGACAGATGCTTGACCCGATCATTCCGCCGCGGCGCGCTTCTGCGGCGGTTCCGTCGCCCCCGATGACTTGATCGCGGCAACTTCATCGGCCGAGTAGCCGAGCACATCGCGCAGCACCTCCTCCGTGTGCTCGCCGAGCAGTGGCGAACGCTTCACGTCAGCCGGCGAGTCCGACAGCTTGATTGGATTGCCGACCGAGAGGTACTTGCCGCGCTTCGGGTGATCGACCTCGACGACGGTGCCCGTCGCGCGCAGCGACTGGTCCTCGGCAAGCTCCTTCATTGAGAGGATCGGCCCGCACGGAATGTCGAACTCGTTGAGGATGTCCATGGCCTCGAACTTGGTCTTGGTCATGGTCCATTGTTCGATACGCGCGAAGATCTGGTTCAAGCGCGGCAGGCGCGCTTTCGGCGTCGCAAAATCCGCATCCGTCTTCCAGGTCGGCTCACCGATCACGTCGCAGATCTTCTCCCAGACGGGTGCCTGCGTGATGAAATAGATGTAGGCGTCGGGATCGCCCTCCCAGCCCCTGCATTTCAGGATGCGCCCCGGCTGGCCGCCGCCCGAGTCGTTACCGGCGCGCGGCGTCGCGTCGCCGAACGGGATGCCCTCGCCGAACTGGCTGTATTCGGTAAGCGGACCGTGCGCGAGGCGCTGCTGGTCGCGCAGCTTCACGCGGCAGAGATTGAGCACGCCATCCTGCATCGCGCAGGTCACGCGCTGGCCCTTGCCCGAATGCGTGCGCTGAAAGAGTGCCGTCACGATGCCGAGCGCAAGGTGCAGGCCCGTGCCGCTGTCGCCAATCTGCGCGCCCGTCACGAGCGGCAGGCCATCGCGGAAACCGGTCGTCGAGGCGGCGCCGCCTGTGCACTGCGCGACATTCTCATAGACCTTGCAATCCTCGTACGGCCCCGGGCCGAAGCCCTTGATCGACGCGACGATCATGCGCGGATTGAGCTTGTGGATGGTCTCCCACGGAAAGCCCATGCGATCGAGCACGCCCGGGCCGAAGT
>JAEWIJ010000044.1 GCA_023387235.1 Pseudomonadota bacterium | reverse complement strand
CTTTAACCTTCGGCGGCCGGCTTTCGTGCCGGCCGCTCATGCCTTCCCGGGATCAGGCCGCGGCGAGGTTCCGCAGCACGTAGTGCAGGATGCCGCCGTGGCGGTAGTAGCTCATTTCGTCCTCGGTATCGATCCGGCAGAGCGTCGGCACCTCGCGCGTCACGCCGTCCTCGAACGTAACCTGGATGACCACTTTCTGGCGCGGCTTGAGATCCGCGAGGCCGGGGATAGTGACCTGCTCCTTGCCGGTGAGCCCGATATCCTGCCACGAGAGCCCGTCCTCGAAGACGAGCGGCAGCACGCCCATGCCGACGAGGTTCGAGCGATGGATGCGCTCGAAGGACTGCACGATCACGGCGCGGATGCCGAGAAGGGCTGTACCCTTGGCGGCCCAGTCGCGTGAGGAGCCGGTGCCGTACTCCTTGCCGCCGAACACGACGAGCGGCACGCCCTCGTCCTTGTACTGCATGGCGACGTCGTAGATGGAGCCTTCGTTGCCGTCGGGATAATGGATGGCGTTACCGCCCTCCTTGCCGCCGAGCATGAGGTTCTTGATGCGGATGTTGGCGAACGTGCCACGCATCATGACCTCGTGATTGCCGCGGCGAGATCCATAAGAGTTGAAGTCGGCCGGACGGACCTGCCGCTCGAGGAGATACGTGCCGGCCGGGCCGTCACGCTTGATGGAGCCTGCAGGCGAGATGTGGTCGGTCGTGATGGAGTCGCCGAACAGGCCGAGGATGCGTGCGTTCATCACATCGGTGATCGGCTTCGGCTCCATGGTGATGCCCTCGAAGTACGGCGGGTTCTGCACGTAGGTCGAGACCGTGTTCCATCCGTACGTGAGGCTCGCGCGTGTCTTCCCGAGCGCCTGCCACTTGGGATCGCCCTTGAAGACGTCCGCATAGCGCGCCGCGAAGGTATCCGGCGTGACGTTCGAGCGCACGATCTCCGCGATCTCGGCGGTGGTCGGCCAGATGTCGCGCAGGAAGACGTCCTTGCCGTCCTGATCCTTGCCGAGCGGCTCGGTGGTCAGGTCCTTGTTCATGGTGCCGGCGAGCGCGTAGGCGACGACCAGCGGCGGCGAGGCGAGGTAGTTCGCCTTGACCTCGGCGTGCACGCGGCCCTCGAAATTGCGGTTGCCCGAAAGCACGGCGGCGGCGACGAGGTTGCCGTCGGCGATCGCCTTCGAGACCGGCTCCGGCAGCGGGCCACTGTTACCGATGCAGACAGTGCAGCCATAGCCCGTGAGATTGTAGCCGAGAGCATCGAGCTCGGTCTGCAGGCCGGCCTTCGTGAGATAATCCGTCACGACCTGCGAGCCCGGTGCGAAGGACGTCTTCACCCACGGCTTGACGGTCAGCCCTTTGGCTCGCGCATTGCGGGCGACGAGGCCGGCGGCCACGAGCACCGAGGGATTCGACGTGTTCGTGCACGAGGTGATGGCCGCGATCACGACGTCGCCGCTGCCGATCGCGTAGCTGCCGTCGCCGACAGGCGTCTTCGCGTCGATGGTCGCGCCCTTCACGATCTCGGGGAGCGATTTCGCAAAGCCTGCCTTGGCATCCCGCAGCAGGACGCGATCCTGGGGCCGCTTCGGCCCGGCCATGGAGGGTTCGACCGTCGAGAGATCGAGCTCGAGCACGTCGGTGAAGATCGGCTCGTGGCCGGGCTGGCGCCACAGGCCCTGCGATTTGCAGTAAGCTTCGACCAGCGCCACGCGCTCCTTCGTGCGCCCGGTGGCGGTGAGGTACTTGATGGTGTCCGCGTCCGTCGGGAAGAAGCCGCACGTCGCGCCGTACTCCGGCGCCATGTTGGCGATCGTCGCGCGGTCCTCGAGCGAGAGATGATCGAGGCCGTCGCCGAAGAACTCGACGAACTTCTCGACGACGCCGCGCTTGCGCAGCATCTGCGTGCAGGTGAGCACGAGGTCGGTCGCGGTGATGCCTTCCTTCAGCGCCCCCTTGAGACGGAAGCCGATGACCTCGGGGATGACCATGGCGACCGGCTGGCCGAGCATGGCCGCCTCGGCCTCGATGCCGCCGACACCCCAACCGAGCACCGAGAGGCCGTTGATCATGGTCGTGTGGCTGTCCGTGCCGATGCACGTATCGGGGAAGGCCTGCGTGACGCCGCCCATGTCCTTCGTCCACACGGTCTGGCCGAGATACTCGAGGTTCACCTGATGGCAGATGCCGGTGCCGGGCGGGACGACGCGGAAGTTGTTGAAGGCCGAGCCACCCCAGCGAAGGAACTCATAACGCTCCTTGTTGCGCTCGTACTCGACGTCGACGTTCTTCTGGAAGGCGTCGGCGGTGCCGAAGTAGTCGACCATGACCGAGTGGTCGATGACGAGGTCGACGGGCACCAGCGGATTGATCTTCGAAGGATCGCCGCCCATGGTTTGCATGGCATCGCGCATGGCGGCGAGATCGACGACGCAGGGCACGCCTGTGAAGTCTTGCAGCAGCACGCGGGCCGGGCGGTAGGCGATCTCGGCCTTGGATGTCTTGTTCTTGAGCCAGGCCACCATGGCCTTGATGTCGTCGGCCTTGACGGAGCGGCCGTCCTCGTAGCGGAGCAGGTTCTCCAGCAGCACCTTGAGCGAGAAGGGCAGGCGCGAGATGCCCGGAAGGCCGTTGCGCTCGGCGTCGGGCAGCGAGAAGATCTCGTACGACTTGTTGCCGACCTTGAGGGTCTTGCGGCACTTGAAACTGTCGAGTGAGGTGGGGGTGAGGGTCATGACGGGCACGTCTCCTGCAGCCATCCGGCAGTCGATCGAGGTTGTCGGGACCCGGGCACGTGAGTGCACGGCAAGCACCGTACGTCATGAAAACGGCGCACGGTGACCGGGCGATTGGAAGCCTTATAAAACGACGGCACGATCGCCGCTAGACGGTGTGCACGGCGATCTGCAGCGCATTTTTCGGGCAGCGTCAGCCCCCGGGGGTTCCTTTGCGGCTAGCCTTTCGCGGCCGGGACGGCGATGACCTCGCCATTGCGGACCGTGAGCGCGAGCTCGCCCCGCTTCAGGCGCAGCGCGTCCTCGCCGAAAAGCTCACGCCGCCAGCCCTTGAGCGCGGCGACGTCCGGATTGCGCTGGCTCGCAATGGCCTCGATGTCCTCGGAATCGGCGATGAGCCGCGGCGCCACCTTGTTGCGCTGCGCGGCGGCCTTGAGCAGCACCCGCAGCATGTCGCAGAGCGCGTTCACGTCGCCGGACGAGGAGTGATGCGAGCTGACCGACGGCAGGGTCGCGGGATCGCGCTCGAGACCGCGCTTGACCGCCTCGATGATCTCCTTGGCGCGCTGCGAGCGCGAGAAGCCGTCGCTCAGCGTGCGCAGCTCGGCGAGCTGCTTCGCCTCCGTCGGCATCTGGTTCGCGATATCGTAGAGCGCTTCGTCGCGGATGATGCGGCTCCGCGGAACGTCCTGCGCCTGGGCGGCGCGCTCGCGCCATGCGGCGAGCTCGATCAGCACGGCGAGGGACTTGCGTCCACGCACCTTGAGCTTGAGCCGGCGCCAGGCATCCTCGGGCAAGGTCTCATAGGTGCCGGGGTCGAGCAGTGTCGCCATTTCCTCGTCGAGCCAGTGCGCGCGACCCGAGGTCTCGAGCATTTTCTTGAGGCTCGTGTAGACCTTGCGCAGATGCGTGACATCGCCGAGTGCATAGTGGAGCTGCTTCTGGCTGAGCGGGCGGCGGCTCCAGTCCGTGAAGCGGGACGTCTTGTCGAGGTCCTCGCCGCTGATGCGCTTGACGAGATTGACGTAGCTGATGCTGTCGCCGAAACCGCAGACCATGGCCGCGACCTGCGTGTCGAACACCGGTGCCGGCAGCGCGCCCGTCTTGACGTGCACGATTTCGAGATCCTGGCGCGCGGCGTGGAACACCTTGACCACGTCGCGGTCCGTCATCAGCTCCCAGAAAGGCGTGAGGTCGAGGCCCTCGGCGAGCGGATCGACGATTCCCTCGACATCGGGACCGGCAAGCTGGACGAGGCACAGCTTCGGCCAGAAGGTCTGCTCGCGCATGAACTCGGTGTCGACGGCGACATAGGGATTTTGTGCGAGCTCGCGGCAAAGGGCGGCAAGCCCGTCGGTCGAAGTGACGACATTCATCGCGGCGGTATCGAGACCCGGACAGAATTGGGGGGTGGGCTGGGCATAGCAGGTTCCCCGCCAAGCGCAACAGGCAGATTGGCGCGCGTGCCGCGCAGGCCGGCCGTTCGGGCCGAGCTGGGGACTGTTCCGGGGGCGGACTTGCCGGCTATGCCAAATGAGACTATATTCGATCCCAAGTGAAACAGAGATGCGAGGTGTGCCATGCAGGCAGCCGACACCGGCCCCGTATCGGAGGCCCGCCGGATCGCCAAGTTCATGGGCCTGCCCGACTGGGCGAAGCTCGATGATCTGGGTCTCGTCGAGCGGGTGGCCAGGGGCTTCCCGGTCCGGACGGCGACGGTCGTCATGGAGCGGATCGATCCGGAAGGCCGGTTCGTCCGCGCGACCGACATCATTCCGAAATCGACCCTCCACCGCCGGAAGCATGCCCTCACCAAGGACGAGAGCGAAAAGGTCTGGGCGCTTTCGAAGGTCTTCTATGAGGTGCTCCGCATCTATCACAACGACGCGGGCCGCGCCGCGCGCTTCATGATCCAGGAGCACCCGCTGCTCGGCGGGCGCACGCCGATTGATCTCGCCAAGGAATCGATCGCCGGCGCCGACCTTGTCCTCAAGCTGCTCGCCAAAGCAGATGCCGGCGTCGCGGCCTGATCTCCGGACACTCGCGGAGCCGATGCGCGTCTATCGCATCGGCGATCCGCAGGGCGCCTACCCGATCTATAGCGGCGAGGGGGCGGCGCGTACGGAAGGGCGCTGGCACGAGAAGGGGCAGGAGGTCATCTACACGTCGCGCCACTACAGCACGGCGCTGCTCGAGAAGCTCGCGCACTTCAATGGCGTGCTGCCGGCCAACCAGCATTACATCGAGATCGAGATTCCGAAGGGCGTGTCCTACGAGATCTTCACGAAGGATTCCGTTCCCGGCTGGCTGGAACTCGCCAAGGCGCGCGCGGCCGGCTCGAAGTGGTACCGGGAAAAGCGCTCGGCGATCCTGATCGTGCCATCCTACGTCGCGCGCATCGAGGAGAACGTGATCATCAACTGCGGCCATCCCGATGCGGCGCGCATTCGGCCTGGCCTCGAGCATCCCGTCGCCTGGGACATGCGGCTGTTTCAGCCGTAGCTAACGCCCGCTCAGCAACAATCCATCGGGGCCGTTGCGCAGACTGAGGCCTTGGCTTCCGAGCGCGCGTGCAAGCTCGTCGGGGCCGCCTGGAAAGCTCAGCGCGATCCGTGCGCCGCGTGCGGAAAGGCCCTCGACTTCGAGATTGTCCACACCCGGTGTCGATGAGAGGCGCTGGCTGATGCTCTGCCACTCGTCCATGCCGCGGAAGGAAACCGCGAGGCGGATCTGACCGCCCGGCGCGGGCGCGTTGCCGCGCGCACTGTAGCTCGCCGGACCTTCGCCATAGCCCGTGCCCGGTGCGTGCGTGAAGTCGTTCGACGCCGGTGCGCGCGCCATGCCGACGGGCGCATTCGCTGCCTTCCATCGCCCTTCGAGCACGCCGAGCCCGACCACCGCGGCAAGCTCGGACGTGTATCCGAGATCGCCGTCGAGGCGGTAGGTGCGCGCGAGCGTGATGGGGCCGACCGCATCCTGTCCGATCAGCGTGACGGTGGCCTTCTTGCCGTCGGCGCTCGGCTCGAGTGCGGCGAGCACGACGAGCGAGGTCTTGAACTCATTGGAGAGCGCGCCGAGCGCATTGCCGTCGCCGCTCAGCGCGGCCTTGATGGTGTCGGGCTTGAGCGCGCGCTTCGAGTCGGCGAGCGTCACCGGCGTGAGCGTATTGGCGAGATCGAGGCCCCGCCACGCGTACATCCATGTGTCGCTCGCTTCGGCGACGACGTTCTGCGGCTGGCGCTCGGCGACGTAGACGGGCACGAGCGTGATGCGCGGCGCCTGCTTGTCGACGTAGGGAATGCCCTGCTGGTCGAGAAGCTGCTGCACGGCCGCCGGCTGGAAGGAGAAGTCGTAGCTCGCGATGTACTGCGTCGCCGAGTTGCGCTCCGAGCGGACCGAGAAGCCTTCTATGAGCGGCCCCGCCGGCGTCGTCCTGATCTGCTTCAGGCGGTTGTAGGAGGTCACCGGCACAATGCGCTTCAGGAGCGAGCGGAAGGCGGCCTGCTGTCCGTCCGCGATGGCGTGCTCCTTGGCGGTCACGGCATCGGCAGCGCTGGCCTCGACGGGATAATTGCCGATGACGAAGACCTTCGTGTCCTCGGCAGCCGCCGGCCCGGCAGCAATGGCCAGCAGAAGGGCCGCGGCCATGGCGGAGAGCGTGCGTGCCGCATCGGGGCGTGCCCGCTCGTCTGGTTCTGTGTTGCCCAAATGCCCTCTCATGGTGCCCAAACAGTCCGCGCTCGAAAAATTGTCCGCAAAGTTGGGACGAGCTATCCCTTCCGTGAGTTGCCGAATGCCCCACGGATTGCTATTGCCCCGCTCAGTTGGGCTTCGCAGTTGGGCCATGACCATTGGGGCAAAAGTAGGGTTTGTCGGCGCATGTTGCGTCTCCCGGCTCGCCCAGGCCCATGTTCCCGGCCCCGCGTGGCATGAACGCCGCGCCCGAGAGCCCGCGACCGACCTCTGTGAGGGTGCATGACGTCGATCGGCCACAACGGTGCAGGTACGGACCCGAACGCCGCTATCACCTACCGTGATTCCGGCGTCGATATCGATGCCGGTAACGCGCTCGTGGCCGCGATCAAGCCGCTCGTCAGGGCGACGCGACGCGCCGGCGCGGATGCGGACCTCGGCGGCTTCGGCGGCCTCTTCGATCTCAAGGCGGCGGGCTACAAGGATCCGATCCTCGTCGCCGCCAACGATGGCGTCGGCACCAAGCTCAAGATCGCCATCGAGACGGGACAGCACGCGACCATCGGCGTCGATCTCGTCGCCATGTGCGTGAACGACCTGCTCGTGCAGGGCGCGGAACCGCTGTTCTTCCTCGACTATTTCGCGACGGGCAAGCTCGATGTGGCGGTCGCCCGCGAGGTCATCGCGGGCATCGCAGCCGGCTGCCATGAAGCAGGCTGCGCGCTGATCGGCGGCGAGACGGCCGAGATGCCGGGCATGTACGGCGGCGGCGACTACGATCTCGCGGGCTTCTGCGTCGGCGCCGTCGAGCGCGGCGGCGTGCTGCCGCGGGCCGACATCGCGGTCGGCGACCTGCTCATCGGCCTGCCCTCGTCGGGCGTGCATTCGAACGGCTACTCGCTCGTGCGCAAGCTCGTCGCGGGCGCCAGCCTCGAATGGGACGCGCCCGCTCCCTACGCGCAAGAGACGTCCCTCGCCGCGAGCCTGCTGACGCCGACGCGCATCTACGTGAAGCCCGTGCTGGCGGCCATGCGCGCCACCGGTGGCAGCGGACCCGAGGGCGCCGTCAAGGCGCTCGCCCACATCACGGGCGGCGGCCTCTCCGAGAACGTGCCGCGCGTTCTCTCCGATCAGATCGGGGCGGAGATCGACCTCAACGCATGGATTCCGCCGGCCGTTTTCGGCTGGCTCAAGACGGCGGGCAATCTCGATGACGCCGAGATGCTGCGCACGTTCAACTGCGGCATCGGCCTCGTCATCGTGGCGGCGCGCGATCGCGCCGGGCTGGTCCTGAAAGAGCTTCGCGAGTCTGGCGAGACGCCCATGATCATCGGCCGCATCGCGCCGCCGCGCGGCGTTCTGAGCGAGGCCAAGGGCAAGGGCCAGGCCGAAGCGGTGCACTATGTCGGCCAGCTGAGGTATCCCTCGTGAAGCCGCGCCGACGCGTCGGCATCCTCATATCCGGCCGGGGCTCGAACATGATGGCGCTGGTCCAGGCGGCCCGCGCGCCGGATTATCCGGCCGAAATCGTCTGCGTCGTCTCGAACCGGCCCACGGCCGCCGGTCTTGCCTGGGCGCGCGAGCAGGGCATTGCCGCGCACGCCGTCGATCATAAGGCGTATGCAACCCGCGAGGACTTCGAGGAGGCGCTCCAGGCGGTTCTGGAGGACGAGGGCGTGGAGCTTGTTGCCTGCGCCGGCTTCATGCGGCTGATGACGCCGGGTTTCGTCGCGCGCTGGGCCGGGCGCATGATCAACATCCATCCTTCGCTGCTGCCGCTCTATCCCGGCCTCGACACCCATGCCCGGGCGCTCGCGGATGGGGTGCGGATTGCCGGGTGTACGGTCCATTTCGTGACAGCAGACATGGACGCCGGGCCGATCATTGCCCAGGGGGCGGTGCCGGTCGTCGACGGCGATACCCCCGACGGCCTCGCCGAGCGGATTCTCAAGGTCGAGCACGAGATCTATCCGCGAGCACTCGCCCTCGTGGCTTCCGGTGCCGCCCGTCTCGATGGTGGCCGGGTGAAAATTCTGACCAGTGTTAACCAGTCCGCCCGGCTCATCTCGCCGGATGAGGGCCGAGCGAGCTAGGAATTGGCAAAGGTTCGCGTTTCGGACACAGGCCGCGCCAAAATGCAGCGGTAAAGTGACCGTGCGTGGACATTCCGGTCGGGCCGATGTTACGAGACCCATTGGCAGCCAACGGCACGTTAGATGCCTTCGTGCGCCAAGGGTGGGGAATCGCCAGCCGGGTGGAGACAACTTCAATTGTCCGCGGTCGTATCGCGCGGGCAGTTAGGAACGCACGCGATGACTGCGATCCATACGCAGACCCAGGATGGTCAGCGCCAGGGAAATACCGGGACGCCCGCGGGACACACGCAGGGCCTGGGCGAGCAGGAGAGCATCTGGTTCAAGCTCACGGCGCTGCAGAAAGGCGCCGCGGCGAACCCGATGACGGTGCTCCAACAGCTCACGCAGCGCTATGGCGGCGTCATTGCCGTGACCATGGCCAACGAGCGCGTGGTCTTTCTTTCCGAGCCCGATCATTTCAAGCGCGTGCTCGTCACCAAGGTCGACGACTACGTCAAGTATTTCGACGGCCTGCGTCCGGTCTTCGGCAAGTCGATGATTACGCACGACGGCGCGCTCTGGCAGAAGATCCGCATGCCGCAGCAGCCGGCATTCCATCCCGACATGTTTGCGGAGTACATCCCGTACTTCCTGACGGCGATCCGCCAGAAGATGGATGTGTGGGCCGAGCTCGCGCGCACGGGCGAGAGCGTCGAAATGGTCGAGCAGACCTGGACGCTCGCCGCCGACATGATCTGCAAGGCGCTCTTCGATCGCGACATGCCTTTCAATCCGCACTTCATCTTCAAGTGCGTGAAGACCTACACCGATGTGCCGAGCCACAAGTCTCTGCGCATGAAGATGGTGTCGGATGCTGGCTTCGAGCTGAGCGAGGACAACATCGCCAAGGCCATGGAAGCCTGGGCCGG
>JAEWIJ010000238.1 GCA_023387235.1 Pseudomonadota bacterium | reverse complement strand
CCCCCCCCCGCGCCGCCCCCCGGCGGGCGCCCCGGCGGCGCTGGGGGAGGGGGATTGTAGGCGAGCAACGCGACGTCCGGGCCGCCATGATCGCCTCCTTTCTCATCCAGACGCTGAACGGCCTCGCGAGCGCCTCGCTGCTGTTCCTTGTCGCGCTCGGGTTGACGCTCATCTTCGGCGTCACGCGCGTCGTGAACTTCGCGCACGGCTCGTTCTTTATGCTCGGCGCGTACCTCAGCGTGAGCTTCTACGATTATGTCGGCGGCGGCGTCCTCGGCTTCTGGGGCGGCGCGATCTTCGCTGCCATGACCGTCGGCATCCTCGGTGCTTTCGTCGAGCTCACGATCCTCCGCCGAATCTATCGCGCGCCCGAGCTCCTGCAGCTCATCACCACCTTCGGCGTCGTGCTCGTGCTGAAGGATGTCGTGCTCTACACCTGGGGACCGGAGGATATCCTCGGGCCGCGCGCGCCGGGCCTGACGGGCGCCGCGTGGATCTTCGGCAAACCCATTCCGCAGTACGACCTGCTGCTGCTCGTGCTTGGCCCACTCGTCGGGCTGCTGGTCTGGCTGCTGCTCACGCGCACGGACTGGGGCACGCGCGTGCGCGCCGCGACCGAGGATCGCGACATGGCGGCGGCGCTCGGCATCAACCAGGCGCTGATCTTCATGGGCGTGTTCGCGCTCGGCGCACTGCTCGCCGGGTTGGCCGGCGCCCTCGCGCTGCCGCGCGAGCCCGCCAATCACAATATGGACCTGACTATCATCGCCGACGTCTTCGTCGTCACCGTCGTCGGCGGGCTCGGCAGCTTGCCGGGGGCCTACGTCGCGGCGGTGATCATCAGCGTCGTCAAGGCGTGGTGCATCGGCATCGGCGACGTGCATATTCTCGGCACGGTCTTCTCGTTCTCGAAGCTGACGCTTGTCGCCGAGTTCATCGTCATGGCGATCGTGCTGGTCATACGGCCCTGGGGGCTCTTCGGCACGCCGCAGGCGCCGCAGCGCGCGGCCGCCGCCTCCATCCTGCCCATGCCGGTGCCGGACCCGAGGCGCATGTGGCCGCTGGCGTTCGTCGTCGCGGCATTGCTCGTGCTGCCCTTCTTCGTCGACCGCTTCACAGTCGTGCTCGCGACGGACATCATCATCTTCGCGCTCTTCGCGGCGAGCCTCGGTCTCATCATGGGTATCGGCGGCATGGCCTCGTTCGGTCACGCGGCATACTTCGGCGCCGGCGCCTATGCGGCCGCCGTCGCCTTCAAGGCCGGTGCGCCATTCCTCGTGGCCGTGCCGGCCGGCGTCGCCTTCGCGGGGGCGCTCGCGGTGCTCTTCGGCTGGTTCTGCGTGCGTCTCTCGGGCGTCTCGCTCGCCATGCTGACGCTCGCCTTCGCGCAGATCACGTGGGCCATCGCCTTCCAGTGGGACGCGGTGACCGGCGGTAGCAACGGTCTTGTCGGCGTCTGGCCGCCCGATCTTCTCTCCGGCAAAACCGCCTACTACTTCGCGACGCTGCTGCTCGCGGGTGCGGCCATCCTGCTCATCTGGCGATCGGCACACGCGCCGCTCGGGTATTTGCTGCGTGCCGCGCGTGATTCACGCATTCGCGCGGAGGCTGTCGGCGTCGACGTGCGGCTCATCCAGTGGCGCGCGATCATCATTGCGGGCGCTGCGGCAGGCCTCGCCGGCGCGCTCTATGTCTTCTCGAAGGGCTCGCTCTCGCCCGATACGCTCTCGATCCCGCGATCCGTCGATGCGCTCGCCATGGTGCTGATCGGCGGCGTGCAGACGCTCGTCGGACCCGTCGTCGGCGCCGTCGTCTTCATCACGCTGCAGGACTGGATCGTGCGCGCGACGCCCTACTGGCACGCCGTCCTCGGCATCACGCTCATCCTCATTACCATCATCTTCCCGCAGGGCATTGTCGGCACGTTGCGCCGATGGCGCGAACGCCGGGAGAATGCCGCATGACCGCACCCGTGCTCGCTGTCGAGGACATCGGAAAATCCTTCAAAGGCTTTCGCGCCGTCGAAAGCGTGAGCTTCGCGCTGGCGGCCGGCGAGCTCCTCGCGCTCATCGGTCCCAATGGCGCCGGCAAGACCACGACCTTCAACATGATCAACGGCCAGCTCACGCCTGACCGCGGCCGCGTCCGCCTCGACGGCGAGGATGTCACGGCGTGGCCGCCGCGCGCGCTCTGGCGGGCCGGCGTCGCGCGCACGTTCCAGATCACGCAGACGTTCGCGTCCATGAGCGTCGCCGAGAACCTGCATGTGGCGATCCTCTCGCGCGAGCAGGCCAAAGGGCTCCTCGCGGCGCCGGATATCGCGCATAGCGACGAGATCCGCTCCCGTCTCGACGAGGTCGGCATGGCGCACGCCGCCGACACGCTCTGCTCCGTCCTGGCGTATGGTGACCTCAAGCGCGTCGAGCTCGCGATTGCCCTCGTGAACGATCCGCGCCTCCTCCTCATGGACGAGCCGACGGCCGGCATGGCGGCCCGCGAGCGCAGTGCGCTCATGCGCCTCGTTGCCGACCGAGCGCGCGACCGCAATACCGCCGTGCTCTTCACCGAGCACGACATGGATGTCGTGTTCGGTCATGCCGACCGCGTCGTCGTCATGAACCGCGGCCGCCTCATCGCCGAAGGCACGCCCGACGAGGTTCGCACGAACCCGCTCGTGCGCGAGGTCTATCTCGGCGGAGCGTCAGACGGAGCGCGCGCATGAGCCTCCTCGACATCCGCAACCTCGATGCCTGGTACGGGCGCGCGCAGATCCTCTTTGGCGTCTCGCTCGCCGTCGAGCCGGGCGAGGCCGCCGTCCTCATCGGCCGCAACGGCGCCGGCAAGTCGACGCTCATGAAGTGCATCGTCGGCCTCGAGGCCGAGCGGCGCGGAACCATCACGTTCGACGGCGCGGATCTCATTGCCGAGCCGACGCACGCCATCGCGCGCCGCGGCGTCGGCTATGTGCCGGAGGACCGCCGCATCTTCATGGATCTGACCGTTGCCGAGAACCTCGCCGTCGGCCGCCTCCCGCCGCGCGCCGATGAGGGCACGCCATGGACGCCTGAAGCTGCATTCGAGCTCTTCCCGCCGCTCGCCGCGATGCGTGAGAGAAAGGGCGGGCATATGTCCGGCGGCGAGCAGCAGATGCTCACCATCGCGCGCGCGCTCATGGGCAACCCGCGCTTCCTGCTGCTCGACGAGCCCTCGGAAGGGCTCGCGCCGATCATCGTCGACGTGATCGCCGGCGCGATATCGAAGCTCAAGGCGCGCGGTGTCGGCCTCCTGCTCTCCGAGCAGAACCTGCACTTCGCACGCGCCGTTGCCGACCGCGCCTTCGTGCTCGATCGCGGCCACATCCGCTTTGCCGGCGCGCTTGCCGAGCTCGACGCGGACGCCGCCCTCAAGGAGCAATATCTGTCGGTGTGAACGCCGCCGGGACGCGGCGGCGCCTGTCCGTATCCGCCGGCCTCAGCCTTCGCCGCGGAGCGGGAAGCCCGGCCCCGCATGGCCCGGGATGTCCGGCGCGCTCACGCCGGAGAGGGGATCGGCGACGCGGCGCGACTTCCCTTCGAAGTAGGCGCCCTGCTCGATGCCGAGCTGCTGGTGGAAGACGTCGCCCTCGACGCGGCTCGACGACTGCAGCACGACGCGCCGTCCGCGGATCGAGCCCGAAACGCCGCCGCGCACGATCACTTCGTCGGCCACGACGCCGCCGGTGACGCGCGCCGTCTCGCCGATGAGCACGTTGGCCGCGTGCAGGTCACCCTGGATCTGGCCGTCGATATGCACCTCGCCCTTCGAGACGAGATTGCCGATGATCGTCAGATCCTCGCCGATGTGCGACGGACCGGACGGGCCTGTCGAGCGCACCGACGGCGCATCCTGTCGCGGCTGTGCCGTGTGCTCGCCATGATGAGCCGGGGGCTGCGGCGTCGGAGGCGGCGCCCCCCTCGGCACGTCGAAAGCCGTCGGTTCCGCCTTTTTCGTAAACATGCTGACGCAACTCCCTCTCTGAATGCGCAACGTGTGCCGCACCCGCGGCATGACATGCGCATCGTCCCGTCACGTGCCCCTTGAGCGAACTATAGGCTCGGATCGAATGGATAGCAAAGCCGAAGCCGGCGGTCAGCCCATTTGCTCCGAAGGCGCACTGTCGTGCGGTCGGCCTCTGTGCTATCTGCCTCTTTGCCGTCACAAACAGGCGACCACGATGCTGGTCGAGGGTGCTTCCAAACTGCTGGCGGAGCGGTATGCAGACTTACCGGCACATCACCATTCTGACCGGGGCGGGCATCTCCGCGGAGTCGGGCATCGCCACCTTTCGCGACAAGGATGGCATCTGGGCGAAGTACGACTACCGTGACGTTGCGACGCCGGAAGGTTTCGCGCGCAATCCCAAGCTCGTGCTCGACTTCTACAACATGCGCCGCCGCGTCAGCGCCACCGCGAAGCCGAACGCGGCGCATTTCGCGCTCGCCCGGCTCGAGCAGGAGCATTCGGGCCGCGTCACCGTCATCACCCAGAATGTCGATGCGCTCCACGAGGTGGCCGGCTCGCAGAACCTCATTCATATGCATGGCGAGCATCAGAAGGCGCTCTGCGCCCGATGCGGCGAGCGCCGTCCCTGGGGGCCGGAGTATCCCGATCTGACGACCGAGCTCGTCTGCCCCTCCTGCGGGGCTGCCGGCGGGATGCGCCCGGACGTCGTCTGGTTCGGCGAGATGCCGTACCACATGGGGCGCATTGCCGAGGAGCTCGGCCGGACCAACCTTTTCATTTCCATCGGCACGAGCGGCAATGTCTATCCGGCGGCCGGTTTCGTCGCCGAGGCGCGCGATCGGGGTGCGCATACTGTCGAGCTCAATCTCGAGCCCTCGCAGGGCACGAGCCTCTTCGACGAGGCCGTCCACGGACCAGCTTCCCGGATCGTCCCGGCGTTCGTCGAGCGGCTGCTTTCCGGTGCCGGCTGAGCCTCCGGCAGTCCCGCGCCGCACCTCTCGACAGCCCGGGCTGTCATCCGGATACTGGCCGCCGCCGCGCTTTAGCCGTCTGGCCAATTCGGCGGATACCTGCGATAAGCCAGCCCACGGGGTGGCGGACGGATCGGCGGAATGAGTCTGGACGAGTACAAGCGTATGGCGGCGCGCGGCGCCATCGAGCAGGTTTCCTCAGGCATGCGCCTTGGGCTCGGCACCGGCTCGACGGCAGCGCACTTCGTGGATCTCCTCGGCGAGAGGGTCCGCGGCGGTCTCGACGTCATATGCGTGCCGACATCCGAGGCGACGCGTGTCCAGGCTGCAGCGCTCGGCATTCCCTTGACGACGCTCGACGAGATGCCGCTCCTCGACATGACGGTCGACGGCGCCGACGAGTTCGACGGCGCGCTGCGGCTGATCAAGGGCGGCGGCGGTGCGCTGCTTCGCGAGAAGATCGTGGCTGCCGCTTCCGAGCGCCTCATCATCATCGCGGATCATACGAAGCGTGTCGAACGGCTCGGCGTCTTTCCGCTCCCCGTCGAGGTCGTGCGCTTCGGCTATACCGCCACGCAGAACATGATCGCGCTGCTGGCGGCCGACCTCGGCTGTCACGGCGAGATCCGCCTGCGCACGGGCCGCGATCGCCAGCCGTTCGTCACGGACGGCGGCAATTACATCTTCGACTGCGCCTTCAAGCGCATCGACGAGCCCGAGCGGCTCGACGAGGCGCTGAAGCACATCCCGGGC
This sequence comes from Pseudomonadota bacterium, assembly GCA_023387235.1. Lineage (GTDB taxonomy): Bacteria > Pseudomonadota > Alphaproteobacteria > Rhizobiales > Hyphomicrobiaceae. Next base: position 7,422 of record JAEWIJ010000238.1, on the reverse strand, counting down.
GTGGTCGAGAACGGTCTCTTCCTCGGCCTTGCCGATATGGCATTCGTCGCCGGCCCCGAGGGCATCGTCGTCATCGAGACGGAACCCGTCGAGGACGATGGACGCTAAGCAGCCTGGTACGGTCGGGGGCACACGGCCCCCATTTTCAATAGGAACACGCACATGAGCATTCTTGGCCGGCCCGTGTTCGCCGCAGTGTTCGCTGCAATGCTTGCCGCCGTGCTCGCCGCGCCTGCGCTCGCCCAGCAGCCCGGTCCCACCTCCGACGAGGCCCGCACCGCCGCGCACGAGCTCATGAAGGCGTCCGGAGCCGCGGCGCAGTTCGATCAGGTCATTCCCGTGCTCACGGCGCAGCTCACGCAGACCTTCGTCCAGCTTGCGCCTGACCGTGCCCGCGAGATCCGCGAGGTCATGGGCGAGCTGGTCAAGCGGTTCTCCGAGCGCAAAGCCGAGCTGATCGACGAGGTGGCCCTCATCTACGCCCAGCGAATGTCGGTCGACGACATGCGCGAGGTCGCCAAATTCTATCAATCCGGCGCCGGCCGCCGCCTCGTGGAAGCGCAACCTCAGATCCTTCGTCAGTCGATGAGCGTCGGCCAGGCCTGGGGACAGCGTATCGGCGCCGAGCTCGATGCCGAGATGCGGCGCGAGCTCAAGAAGCGCGGCATCGACCTCTGAGGACGACGTGATGGCGGACTACGACTACGACCTCTTCGTCATCGGCGCCGGTTCGGGCGGCGTACGCGCGGCGCGCATAGCGGCCGGCCACGGCGCCAAGGTGGCCATTGCCGAGGAGTACCGCTTCGGCGGCACGTGCGTGATCCGCGGGTGCGTGCCGAAGAAGCTGCTCGTTTACGCAAGCCGCTTCTCCGACGAGTTCGCGGATGCGGCGGGCTTCGGGTGGACGGTCGGCACGTCGACATTCGACTGGCCGACGCTCATCGCCAACACGGACAAGGAGATCGCGCGTCTCGAAGGCGCCTATCGCGGCGGGCTCGAGCGGGCGCAGGTCGCTGCCATCCACAAGACGCGCGCCGTCGTGACCGGCCCCAATTCCGTCCGCCTTCTCGACAGCGGCAAGGAGGTCACCGCGCGCTATATCCTCGTGGCGACGGGCGGTCGCGCGAATGTCGATCCCAAGCTGCCGGGTGTCGAGCACGCCATTACCTCGAACGAGGCTTTTCATCTGGAGAAGCTGCCGAAGCGCATCGTCATCGCCGGCGGCGGTTATATCGCCGTCGAGTTCGCCGGCATCTTCGCAGGCCTCGGCGCCGAGACGACCCTGATTTATCGCCGCGACAAGATCCTGCGCGGCTTCGACGAGGATCTCCGCGACGCGCTCACGGAGGAATACGCCAAGCGCGGCATCCGCATTCTCACCGGCGAGGTCTTCACGCGCCTCGAGAAGACGGCGAACGGCATCACCGCCCATTGCAGCGGCGGCGGCAAGCTCGAAGTCGATCAGGTCATGTTCGCCATCGGCCGCAGCCCGAATACGGAAGGTCTCGGCCTCGAGAGTGCCGGCGTCGCGCTCGGCAAGGGCGGCGAGATCATCGTCGACAAGAACCAGCGCACGAATGTGCCGAGCATCTATGCGGTCGGCGACGTTTGCGATCGCGTGAACCTGACGCCGGTCGCCATTCGCGAGGGCCATGCGTTCGCCGACAGCCTCTTCGGCAAGAAGCCGCGCGTCGTCGATCATGACTGGATCCCGACCGCGGTTTTCTCGACGCCGGAGATCGGCACTGTCGGCCTTCCCGAGCACGAGGCGGCCGAGCGCCCCGGCGGTATCGACATCTACAAGGCGCGCTTCCGTCCCATGAAGATGACGCTCGCGGGCCGCGACGAGTGGATGCTGATGAAACTCATCGTCGAGCGCGCCACGGACCGCGTACTCGGTTGTCATGTCCTCGGACCCGATGCCGCCGAGATCGTCCAGATGGCCGCGATCGCCATGCGCATGGGCGCCACCAAGGCGGACTTCGATGCCACCATGGCGCTGCATCCCAGTGCCGCGGAAGAGCTGGTAACCATGCGCGAGAAATGGACGCCACCGGCTGCCGCCGCGGAGTAGCGTGCGGCAAAGTTTCAAGACGGGGCACCACGCATGAGGCTTCAGGGGCGCATCGCGCTCGTCACGGGCGCCGGCAATGGCATTGGGCGCGGGATCGCGCACGTGTTCGCGGCGGAAGGCGCACACGTCTACGTCAGCGACGTCGATGGTGCGTCGGCCGACGCGGTGGTTGCCGAGATCGGCGCGTCCGGCGGCGCTGCGACGGCGCAGGTGTGTGACGTCTCGCGTGGCCAGGATGTGACGGCGCTCTTCCGCGCGATCCAAAGTGCGCATGGCAAGCTCGACGCGATCATCAATAACGCCGGCCTCAATGTGCGCGAGGACTTCCGCCATCTCTCCGATGCCGACTGGGTAAAGATTCGCGAGGTGAATCTCGACGGCGTGGTGCGCGTCGCGCGCGACGGCTTCGAGCTGCTGAAGGCTTCGGGGCGAGGCTCGCTCGTCAATCTCGCGTCCATCATGGCGCATCGCGGCCTGCGCCAGCTCGCGGCCTACTCGGCGACCAAGGGCGCGGTCTCGGCGCTGACGCGCGCGCTCGCCGTTGAATATGCGCCCTTCAATATCCGCGTGAATGCGCTCGCGCCGGGCTTCGTAGAGACGAATCTCACGAACCGCGTGCTCCGCAATCCCATGATTGCCAAGGCGCTCATCGACCAGACGCCGCTGCGCCGTTTCGGCACGACGGAGGAGATCGCGCGTGCGGCCCTCTTCTTCGCGAGCGACGACAGCTCGTTCGTCACCGGCGCCGAACTCGCCGTCGATGGCGGCATGTCCGCGGGCCTGTAGATCGGCGAGCGCGGCGCAGCAGAATTTCTGCTTGCCAAGAGCCGCGAGCTCAGCGCGACATTCCGAGATACGTGCGAACGACCGCCCAGCCAATTGGAGGAATGCATGACTTCGCCTTTGACGGACGATCGTCCCCTTGTCGCCTTCATAGGGCTTGGCCGCATGGGCGTCGGCATGGCGTCGAACCTCCTTCGCAAGGGATTTCGCGTGCGTGGTTTCGACGTGCGCTCGGAGCCCGCCGCCCGGCTCGAGGCGGAAGATGGACAGTTCGCCGCGAGCCCTGGTGATGCAGCGGATGGCGCGAAGCTCGCCGTCGTGGTGGTGCTGACCACTCAACAGGTCGAGGACGTATTGTTCGGTCCGGACGGCATTGTTCCGCGCCTGTCTCCCGGTGCGACGATCCTCATATGCAGCACCGTGCCGCCGGCAGCGGTCGCTGCCTTCGAGAAGCGTTGCCTCGATGTAGGGCACCACCTCGTCGACTGTCCCGTGACGGGCGGCACGGACGGTGCCGAGGCTGGCACGTTGAAGGCGCTTGCCTCCGGGACGGACGTCGCATTTTCGACGGCAACGCCAGTGCTCGAAGCCATGACCGCAAAGATCTTCAGATTCGGCGGCCGCGCGGGCGCGGGCTCCACGGCCAAGGCCGTCAACCAGCTCCTCGTCGGCGTCCATCTTGCCGTGACGGCCGAGGCCGTCGAGCTGCTGAAACGCCTGGATGTCGATGCCGAGAAGGTGCTCGAGATCGTCGGCGATGGCGTGGCCGCATCCTATATGTTCAACAATCGCGCCGAGCTGATGCTGGCCGGCAAGTTCTCTCTGAAGGACGCGACCGGCGTTTTCATCAAGGATCTTGCGACGGTCGAGGAGACGGGCAAGGCAGCGGGTCTTCCCATGCATCTCGCAACGACGGCGCGCGCAGCCTATCTCAAGGCCGCAGAAGAGACGCGATGAGTCGCTTGCATTCAGAGCGTCTCACTCAGTGGAACGTTCATCCCGCGTGCCGAGACTTTTTATTTTGACGGTCGCCGAGCGGCCTACTACGCTTTGCTTCTCGGTCTACAAGGCGCCGCAGTGTGCCAGGGTTCGGGGAGGAAATAATTGCGGTGCCGCAAGCGAATTCGGCGCATCCCGCAGACAGCGCCGACGATTGAATGGCTACGATTAGTCATGCCGATCTGCGTTTGACCGGAGTGCGGATCTCGACGTCGTCCACCGCCGGCCTCCCCGAAACGCGCCTTGTCCCGAATTGAAGAGCCGTCGCTGCTGCGTCTGCGGCAGGTGATGGCTCGAGCGCTATTGGCGCGCCGGTCGGCACGGCCGGCTCGGCGCGCACGATCGAATCGCGGTGCTGCCGCCAGAATGGGAGATCGCCGAAGTGAGAACGTTCATTGGATTGGGACTCGCTGCTGCATCAGTGTTCGCGATGCCCGAGTCGGTGCAGGCAGCTTATCCGGAGCGCCCGATCACGGTGGTCGTTCCGTTCCCAGCTGGCGGCGGTGCCGACATCATTGCGCGGGGCATCCAGCTCACGCTGCAGGAGGCGATCGGCGGCCAGATTGTCGTCAAGAACACGCCGGGTGCCGGCGGGACGCTCGGCGCAGGCGAAGTGGCGCGCGCCACGCCCGATGGCTACACGCTGCTGCTGAGCCCGCTCGGCCCGATCGTCATTCAGCCGCATCGCATCAAGCTTCCGTACAAAGTCTCGGACCTCGATCCGGTTTGCAAGCTGACGGACAGCCCGGTCGCGTTGATGGCGGCACCGGAGTCGAAATACAAGACGGTTGCGGATGTCGTCGCGGCGGCGAAAGCCGCTCCGGGCAAGATCACGTATGGCTCGGCCGGTCCGGGCTCGATTCCGCATCTGGCGCCGTTCGCCTTTGGAAGGGCCGCGAGCGTCGACATCAAGCACATCCCCTACAAGGGTGCGGCCGATGCCATCCAGGGTCTGCTGACGAACACCATCGAACTCTTCACGGATGTGCCGAACCTTATCGCGCCCTATAACCTGACACCGCTTGCCGTCTTCGATACCAAGCGACTGCCTGCGTACCCTAATGTGCCGACCATGAAGGAAGCGGGATACGACCTGCAGTTCTCGATCTGGATGGCCATCTACGCGCCGAAAGGCACGCCGAACGCGATCCTGTCCAAGCTCGAAGGTGGCTGCCGTCAGACACTGGCCGACAGTAAGGTCAAGGACATTCTCGACAAGCAGGCACAGCCGATCGATTTTCGCGATCGCAAGGGGCTCGCGGCTTTCGTCGCCTCCGAGTTCGAGAAGGCCGGCGATCTCGTAGAGAAGGCAGGACTGAGCGCGAAATAGAGGAATTTGCCGTTGATGGCGCCCGCGTGATGGTGATCGCCGGAGCGGCTTATGCCGCTTTCCGGCGCACCATCATCTTGGCGAGAAACACCGTCGACTGCTCGGCAGCCTCGAGCCCGGCGTCATTGAATACGCCGTCGAGATCATCGATCGCGTAGTGGCGGTAGTAGGGCTCGTGAAAGCGCGCCGGGAATGCTTCGAGCAGGCCGTCCCAGCTTGGCCGGTCGCCCATCTGCAGGCTGTCGATGAACACGAGCAGGCCGCCCGGCTTCAGCACGCGCGACATTTCCTGCGCAACGCGCCGGCGTACGTCCGGCGGCAACTCGTGGAACAGAAAAACCGTCGTGACAATGTCCTGGCTCGCATCGGCAAGGGGGATTGTCTCGGCATTGCCAGCGATCCACTCGACCGGACGCAAGCCTTTCAGGTGGCGTTGCGCCTCATCGAGATAGGGTTTTGAGAGATCGAGGCCCGACAGCTTCATCGCCGGATAGGCGAGCCGCACCGCGCGCAGGAACCGCCCCGTGCCGCAGGCGACATCGAGCAGCCGCATCTGCCGCTGGTCGCGTCCGTGCATGAAGGCTGAGATCGGGCGCAGGGCCTGCCGCCGCATGGCGCCTGCCGCACCATAGAACAGCGTCTCGACCTGAAGGTCGTAGAGCTTGGCGGAATCGTCCGTGAGATAGCCGCCCGTCTGAAAGTGGAAGTCCTGCACGAAATAGTCGGGGAGATCGTGTCGGCCTGCTGCTTCCGCCGTCGAGGCATCGCGCGCATTGCGTCGCGCGAGTGCGGACGGCAGATCGGCGAGCATGTCGCGGATGCGCGCGAGCTGCATGGGCAGCGGCGGCTCGTCGCTCATGGGTGGATAGAGGCCATCGCGCACGGCCATCGCGTCCTGTGCGAGCACGCTCACGAGATCACGCAGCAGCTCGGCTTGGGACGGCATCGGCCCACGCGGCTTCTCTGTCGCCGCGCGGCCGAGCGCGCTCGTGCGCCAGTCGACAATGCGGTTGAGGCCGAGGTAGAGACCGAAGCGCACGGCCTGCCCTGCCGCCTGCGCCGCCATGCCGATCGTGTCCGCCATCGCGTGCTCCGTTGGTTCTCTGTTCGATCGACTGCGCGTTAAAGATCGTCGGGCCCGATGGGTTTGCGCCGGTCGTCTCGAATGTGGACGATCCAAATTTCCTCACCCTCGATACGATAGTAGACCGTGAAGGGGTGGTGAGGAATGCCGAGCGCGCGAGCGTTCAGATCGGGCCGGTCTTTTCCGAGCAATGGAAAGTCGCTCAAAAGATCGACGATCGAAAGTATCGCCAGCTCGATACTTGCTGCTGCCGCCGGGTTATGCGCCCTGATATAGTCAGCAATACGCGCGATATCGTCGACCGATCTCCGCGTATAGCGAAGCTTCATTTGCGGAAGCGCGCAAACGCGGCGGCCACCTCTTCGTCAGTCGCAAACTCGCCGCGCCGGCCTTGCTCGATCCCGCGCGCAATCGCTGCGCGAGTCGCTTCGTCTTCATCTGGACGAGCCGTCTGACCGGCCCAGTCGCGGGCGAGTTCCGCCAGCACCTGCACGCGCTCATCCGATAGGCGCGGCAGCACGGCTGAGATTTCTGCAAGAGCTTCCGTTCGGGTCATTCGAGTAGCCTATCATGATCCGGTAGCGGTGAGCTACCGCGCTCCTTCCCGCAGAAACGCCAGAATGTGCCGCGCCGTTTCCTGGGGCCGCTCCTGCTGCACCCAGTGCCCCGCACCCTCGATCAGATGCACGGCGCTCATACGCGTGCAGGCCTCTTTCTGCATCCGCTCGATGGCACCGGGCACCTGGTAGATGCCCCAGTCGCTGCGTCCGGCGATGAAGCACGAGGGTATGTCGATCGTGCGGCCGGAAAGAAGCTCCAGCTCCGGCTGCAGGCGCGGCTCGACGCGCGCGCGATACCAGTTGAGCCCGCCCTGAAAGCTCGTCCGCGCGTACTCGCCGCTGAAGACTTCCATTTCGGCTTCGGGCATCCACGCACACGCCGCGATCTCCGCCTCGCTCGGGCTTTCCTTCGCAACGGTCTCGGCCATGCCGTCGAGGAGATCCATGACGTAGTAGGTTGGCATCTTGGCCAGCTCATCCGCCGTCCATGAGGCGAGCCGGAAAGGCTTGTTGGTCTTCCAGTCGGCGCTCTTGTGATGGAAGTAGGCGCGCAGGAACGCGTGCACGCCTTGCGCTGCGCCGTGCATGTTGG
>JAEWIJ010000227.1 GCA_023387235.1 Pseudomonadota bacterium | reverse complement strand
CACAACCCGCCGTCACGTGAAGCCCGCCCGCCCGCGTCTCGGCAATACGTGGCAGGATCAGACTTGGCGAACCGTTCATTTGACGCCTGTGCTCCGCGCGCCCTTCGCACGCGAAGTGGCTGCGGCGAAACAACGCCGCAGAACGAAACTGCGACTGGCGACGCTCGAGCCCTCAGCGGCGAATTGATCGACGTGCCACCCACGCGACCGCGGCATTGATGCTGTCCCGAGCATATTGGCGGCGCGTTCGATCGTCTCAACGCGTGAGATTGCACGCGCTTCATTTTCCGTTCACCTCCATTCACGCTCTCTGCCCGCTCGCCGATCCGGCAAGCATTGGTCCTGTCGACGGGACGTGCTAGACACGCCGGCGAGCCGAAGAGGAGCGCGCATGAAGTTCACGCCCCGGCATCTGGCATGGCCAGTTCTGCTCATGGCCATCGCCACCATGCCCGCCAGCACTTATCTCTCCGCCCAGAGTGGGCCCGAGATGCACGCTGCGAACGGAAAGCTGGCGGCAGACACGACAAAGCCGAAGGCCAAGCCGGCCAAGAAGCTCGTGAAGAAGAAGGCGAAAGCTGCGAAGGCCGCCAAGAAAGGCCCGCCGCCGACGCCGGCCAAAGTGCTGTTCGGCGCCGCCAAGGCCCCGGCGCCGCTCGCCGCGCGCGCCATCGGCTTCTATGCCAAGGGCTGTCTCGCGGGCGCCAGGGCCATTCCCGTCGATGGGCCCACGTGGCAGGTCATGCGTCTCTCGCGCAATCGCATGTGGGGGCATCCCTCGCTGATCGCGCTGATCGAGCAACTGGCCAAGGACGGCAAGGCGCATGACGGATGGTCCGGCCTCCTCGTCGGGGACATCTCGCAGCCGCGCGGCGGCCCGATGCTGACCGGTCATGCGAGTCATCAGGTCGGGCTCGATGCCGACATCTGGCTGACGCCCATGCCGGACCACCGCCTCTCGAACCGTGAGCGCGAGGATCTTTCCGCGACGTCGATGCTCGCCGACGACAAGGTGAGTGTCGATCCGAAGATCTGGACGGAGACGCACGGGCGGATCATCACGCGCGCTGCGTCCTATCCGCAGGTCGAACGCGTGCTCGTGCATCCGGCGATCAAGAAGGCGATCTGCGAAAGCAAGACGCTGCCGCGCGAGCATCTCAACAAGATCCGTCCGTACTGGGGGCACCACTATCACATGCATATTCGCATGGCGTGCCCGAAGGACAGCCCGGGATGCACGCCGCAGTTCGCGGTCGGCGACGACGATGGCTGCGGCAAGGAAGTCGATGACTGGATCACGCGGCTGAAGCGCCTCTACGCGCCGCGTCCGCCGGCACCCGAGCCGAAAATCGCGCTGCCGAAGCCCAAGCCGAAGCCAACGCAGCCGAAGCCTGAGATCACGCTCGCCGATCTGCCGGCCGAGTGCAAAATGGTGATCGGCGATACGTCGCCGCCCGGTCCGTCACCGGTCGCCGACGTGACCAAGCCGAATGCGCCGGCGAAATCCGACGACGACGCAGAGAATGCCGAGCCGGCCAACACGCCGGCGAAGAAGCCGGCGGTCGCGGGAAGCAAGAAGTAGCGCGCAAGTAGCGCGCCTTGACGCACTGCTCCGCTGACTAATGTGCCGCCTTCGGGCGCTCGCCTTTCACGATGCGGCGGCCGAGCGAATGGCGATGCACCTCCGAGGGGCCGTCGTAGATGCGGAAGGCGCGCACGTCGCGGAAAATGCGCTCGACGACCGTGTCCGACGTTACGCCCATGCCGCCGAGAATCTGCAGCGAGCGGTCGACGACGCGGAAAATCGCCTCCGAGCAGATGACCTTCGCCATGGAGCTCGCGGTGGATGCCTTGTCGCCCTGATCGAGCAGCCACGCCGTGTGCCAGATCGCGAGCCGCGACGTGTGAATGTCGAGCGCGTTGTCGGCGAGCATGAACGATACGCCCTGGTGATCGCCGAGTGGCTTTCCGAACGACGTGCGCTCGCGCGCGTACGCCGTGGCGATGTCGTGTGCGCGGATCGCCGAACCGAGCCAGCGCATGCAGTGCGTGAGACGTGCGGGCGCCAGACGCACCTGCGCATACTTGAAGCCCTGCCCCACCTCGCCGATGACGTCGTCACCGGTCACGCGCAGGTTCTCGATATCGATGACGGCATGACCGCCCATGAAGCTCGAGTCCATCGTGCCCAGCACGCGATTGATCTTGAAGGCGGGGTTCGGCAGCTCGGTGAAGAACATGGTGCAGTCGCCGGGCCCATCGCCCGTGCGTGCCATGATGATGGCGAATGCGGCGCCTTCCGCGCCCGTGATGAGCCACTTGCGGCCGTTGATCACATAGCCGTTCCCGTCGGGCACGGCGCGCGTCTTGAGCAGCGAAGGATCCGAGCCGGCACCGCCATCGGGCTCGGTCATGGCGAAGCATGAGCGCACTTCGCCGGTTGCAAGACGCGCGAGGTATTTCTTGCGCTGCGCCGGCGTCGCGATGACGTCGAGCATGTGGATGTTGCCCTCGTCGGGCGCATGGAAGTGCAACGCGATCGGCCCGAGGATGGAGTAGCCCGCAGCCTCGAAAACAACCGCCTGCTCGAAATGCGAAAAACCCTGGCCGCCGAACTCCTCAGGACTGTTGATGCCGAGGAGGCCCGCTTCCTTGGCGGCATTGTTGAGGTCGCGGCGCAGGTCCTCCGGAATGCCGTGATGGCCCCAGCGCGGATCTTTCTCGAAGGGAATGATCTTCTCGCGCACGAAGGCCGACACGCGGTCGCGCATCTCTTCGAGCGGCTTCGGGATGGTGAAATCCATGGGCTTCCTTCCTGCGAAATGCGGGCGGCGCGGTCAGTCTGCGCGCCCGTGAGCGACGTCAGTTGCATAGGCGAGCAGCTCCGTGGCGACCCGATCCAGCTCGGCATAGTCGGCGCCCTTGGCGGCACCGCGTTGATAGAGCGCAAAGAGCTGCAGCAGCACGACGGAGAGCTTCAGCAGCGCGAGCACGCGCAACGCGGGCCAGTCGGAGACGTCGATGTCCATCTCGCGCGCGTAGGCCGCGAGCACGTCGCGGCGCTTCGCAAAGCCCGGCGCCGCTGTCGGCATCTGGCGCAGCGCGTGCAGGCACGGCGGATCATCCGGCTCGACCCAGTAGCTGAGCGTGGTCGCGAGATCGAACAACGGATCGCCGCGCGTGCCCATGTCCCAGTCGACGATGGCGACAGGCGCCAGCGTCTCGGGATGCACGATCATGTTGTCGAGCTTGAAGTCCGAGTGCAGCAGCACGGCCGCGCGCGTCCGGACGGCCTGACCATCGAGCCAGCTCGTAACCTCGGCGAGGAGACGCGCGGTTTCCGGCGCGACGTCGAGGCGCTGGCCGCGACCGGCCCAGCCCTTGAGCGTACGGGCAATGAACCCCTCCGGCTTGCCGAGCGTGTCGAGACCGATGGCCGCACAGTCCACGCGATGGACGGAAATGAGCGTTGCAACGAGCATGTCGCTCGTCGCGCGGGCAAGCTCCGGCCCTCCCTCGAAGCGCGAGCGGTCATCACCCTTGATGACGAGGCCGGGGCGATAGTCGATGAGCTGGAAAGGCACGCCGATGACGCTCTTGTCCTCGCACAGATGCAGGCTCTCCGGCGCCAGCGGATGGACGCGCCAGAGGCGCGAAAGAATGCGGTGCTCGCGGCTCATGTCGTGCGCGCCGGGCGGCAGGTCGCCGCTCGGAGGCCGCCGAAGCACGAGCCGGCGTCCGCCAGCCGTCAGGCGATAGTTAATGTTCGCGAGGCCCGTACCGAACTGGCGCACAGGCTCCGAGGTGTCGAGCGGCAACCCGATGCCGGCGAGATATTCCGCAAGGCGCGCCCCGTCGATCGGCACGCTCTCTGCCGCCGGGCGGAACACATGCGCATCCGCGCTACTTCCCAATTGTGTGACCTGCCTCGACATCCGTTCAGTGAAATCCCACCTGACAAGGGGATGACACCCTACCTGCTTCCCACCCGCGCGCCAAACCCACCCGCCACGAAGGCCCCGATCGGGACACGAACGACATTGGAGGTCACATGTACAAGAACATTCTGCTGCCGGTCGACGGATCAGCCTTCGGCAGGGGCACCATTCCCTATGCGATGGCACTCGCGAAGGCCACCAATGCCCGCATCACGTCGCTCCATGTGACCTTGCCACGGGAAGAGCTCTCGATTGGTGGCCTCGGCGCATTCTTCATGTCGGACGAGTATACCAAGATCGCCAAGCAGAACGCCGCCGCGGTGCTCGATACGGTCAAGCAGGCCGGCAAGGAGGCGGGCATTCCCGTGACGGCTCTCGAGATCGAGCACGTCCATCCCTGGGAAGCCATCACCCGCACAGCGGATCAGGAGCATTGCGATCTGATCGTGATGGCCTCTCACGGCCGCCGCGGCATCGCGGGGCTGCTGCTCGGCAGCGAGACGAAGAAGGTGCTCACCCACACCAAGGTCCCGGTGCTGGTCTGGCGCGGCGCATAGCTGGGGCCTCCAGTCCCGGCTTGCCACGGCGCACGCTGCACGTATCCTGGCGCGACGACCGGCGACACCGCCGGCGCATCGTCAGAACGCGCGGCTTCAGCGCGGCACCGGAGGAAGCCCATGCCTGAGAGCGAGCGCTGGAAGCAGCGGCCTGAGAACTCGACCTGGGGGGACTATGGCCCTAATGACCAGCTCGGCCGCATGAACGAGCTCAACGCCGAGCGCCTGAAGGCAGCGGTCTCGGAGGTCAAGGAGGGGCGCGCCTTCTGCCTCTCCATGCCGCTCGACCTGCCGGGCGGCAACGTGCTCAATCCGCGCCGCCACCCGCCGCTGCTGCGGCCAACCGTCCGCAGCGACCGGCCGAACTGGATCTACCGCACGGACTTCGATCACCCAGGGCTCACGGACGTCATCAACGACGACATGGTGCTGCTGCACCTGCAGTATTCGACCCAGTGGGACACGTTCGCGCACGTCGGCGCGCTGTTCGACGCCGATGGCGACGGCGTTGCCGAGCCCGTGTTCTACAACGGCTTTCGCGCCGACACGGACATGGTCGGCCCGAGCGATCCCAAGCAGGCGGGCGCCGTTCCCGGCACGTTCGTCGAAGCGAAGGCGACGTCGTCCGCAAAGAAGCTCGGCGTCGAGAACATGGCGCAGAAGTGCCTGCAGGGCCGCGGCGTCATGATCGACCTCTTCGCGCACTTCGGACGGCGCAAGCACGCCGTGACGTACGATGATCTCATGCGCGTCATGGCGGCCGACGGCATCAAGGTCGAGCCGGGCGACTTCGTGTGTCTCAGGACCGGCTTCGACGAGGTCATCTTCGAGCAGAAGGGCAAGCCCACCGAGGAGGCCATGCACAAGACCTGCACGGGCCTCGACGGCAGCGACACCAAACTTCATCAGTGGATCACGGAGTCGAAGCTCGTCGCGCTCATCTCGGACAACTACGCCGTCGAGGTGCACAACGCGCCGCTGAAGCCCGGCCAGTGCGCGGCGCTGCCGCTCCATCAGCATTGCCTGTTCAGGACCGGCGTCAATCTCGGCGAGATCTGGCGGCTGTCCGAGCTTGCGGACTGGCTGCGCGCCAACAACCGCAGCCGTTTTCTCATGACGGCGCCGCCCCTCAACCTGCCCGGTGCCGTCGGCTCGCCTGCGAACGCCATCGCGACTGTTTGATTCATGCCGCGGGCTGCTGGGAAGGGGTGCTGCGCAACCAATGCCGAGGTGCCATGCCCGCGGCGGCCAGAAGCGACAATTCAGAAATCGTGGCCGCGGGCTGCTGGGAAGAGGTGCTTCACAACCGTGCCCGAAGTGCCATGCCCGCGGCGACCAGAAGCGACAGTTCAGAAATCGTGGCCGCGGGCTGCTGGGAAGAGGTGCTTCACCACCGTACCCGAAGTGCCATGCCCGCGGCGGCCATACCTCGAGTGCGCCTGAGGTCCACAGATGTCCATCGAAAGTCTGCAGCCGTTGCTCGCGCCGCGCTCGATCGCCGTCCTCGGGGCATCCGAGAATCCGAACAAGATCGGCGGCCGGCCTCTCGCGTATCTGAAGCGGTTCGGGTTCGGCGGTCCCGTCTTCGCCATCAACCCAACGCGCGCCGAGGTGCAGGGCTTCAAGTGTCTCCCGAGCCTCGACGCGCTGCCGGACGTGCCTGACGTCGTCGTCGTCGCGGTGCCGGGCGATAACGCGGTCGCCGCGGTCGAGGCGTGCGCGAAGAAGGGCGTGAAGGGCGTCGTGTGCATGACCTCCGGCTTCGGCGAGACGTCCGATCCCGAGGGCAAGGCCAAGGAAGCGCGCATGGTCGCGGCCGCGCGCGCCGCCGGGATGCGCATGGTCGGCCCCAACACGCAGGGGCTCGCGAATTTCGGCAATGGCGCGGTCACGAGCTTCTCCACCATGTGGATGGAATCGGAGCCCGTCGATGGCCCCATCGCCGTCGTCAGCCAGAGCGGCGCCATGAGCGCGGTGCCGGTCGGGCTGATCTTCGAGCAGGGGCTCGGCGTGCGCTACTCCCTCGCGACCGGGAATGACGCCGACGTCTCCGTGCTGGAGATGGCGACCGCCGCCGCCAGCGATCCCGCGATCAGGCTGCTGCTCCTCTACATCGAGAGCATCCCGCGCCCCGATCAGCTCGAAGCGCTCGCACGCGTGGCGCATGCACGCGGCGTCTATGTCGTTGCGCTGAAGTCCGGCCGCACGGAAGCCGGCCAGCGCGCGGCCCTTTCGCATACGGGCGCTCTCGCCAACGAGGATCGCGTCGTCGATGCGGCGCTGGAACGCGTCGGCATCTGGCGCGCGCGCAACATCGGCGAGCTGGTCGCCGCCGCGCAGATCTATCTCAAGGGCTGGAAGCCGAAGGGCCGGCGCCTCGTCACCATCTCGGGCTCCGGCGCGACCGGCGTCATGAGCGCGGACGAGGCGACATTCGCAGGCCTCGAAATGGTGCGCCTCGAAGGGCCCGTGCGTGCGAAGCTCGACGCGATCCTGCCGACATTCGCCTCCGCCGCTAATCCGATCGATCTCACGGCGGCGCTCCTGCAGAACAACCGCCTGCTTTCCGACATCCTGCCCGTGCTCGCGCACGAGAATGCCGCCGACAACTTCATGATCGGCTTTCCCATTGCCGGCCAGGGCTACGATGTGCCGACCTTCGCGCGCGATACGGCGGCGTTTGCAGATGCGACCGGAACGCCTGTCGTCGTCTCGGCGTGGCAGAAAGCCATCGCGGACGTTTTCAAGGGCGCCGGCGTGCCGACCTTCCCGCTCGAAGCGGACGCCATCGCGGCACTCGCCCGCCTCGCCGATCACGACGCCCTCATCGCGCGTGCGACGGCACGTCCGGCACCGGAATGGTCGCGTCCGAAGGGCGGCAGCGCACACGCAGGCCGCGCCTTGAATGAAGCCGAGAGCCTGGACGTGCTGGCCGAAGCAGGCCTCGCCGTCGTGCCGCATCACCTCTGCCGCACCGCAGCTCAAGCTGCGACGGCGTGGCGCAATCTCGGCGGTCCCGTCGCCGTCAAGGGTTGCTCCGCCGATCTTCCGCACAAGAGCGAGCATGGTCTCGTGCGTCTCGCGCTCGACAACGAGGATGCCGTGCGCGCCGCCTTCCGCGACATGGAGCAGGCGATCGCGAAGACCGGCGCGACCTTCGACGGCGTCATCGTCGCGCGCATGGTGCGCGGTACGCGCGAGCTGATGATCGGTGCGCACCGCGATCCCATATTCGGACCGGTCGTCGTTCTCGGCGATGGCGGCAAGTACGTCGAGGCCATGCCGGATGTGCGCCTGCTGCTGCCGCCCTTCACGGCCGACGATGCGCTCGCGGCGTTGCGCGCGCTCCGCTGCTGGCCGGTGCTCGCGGGCACGCGTGGCGAGCGTGCCGCCGATGTGGTGGCCGTCGCAGAGGCCGCCGTCGTGGTCGGCGAGCTGGTCAGGAAGTCGAGCCCGCGCATCGTGAGCCTCGACATCAATCCGCTGATCGTCGGCAGCGAAGGCTACGCGATCGTCGATGCCGTGGTGATGCGCGAGAGCGAGTGAGCTCGCTTCGCGAGAGGGGCTGCCGCCCCTTCAACCCCGCCCGGGGAGACCCCGGACCCCCTTCTTTTTGTAGATTTGGAGCGCGCCGTATTTCCCTCTCCCCGCGCTTGCGGGGAGAGGGTTAGGGTAAGGGGCGGCGACATACGCAAACGTTGGGAAGTGCCGCCGCCCCTTGCATGTTGGTGGCGGCGCTTTTCTCGACACCGAATCGGATCGAGATGGGGCTGGCTAATTGGGGCGGGCGCCCCCCAAACCCCGCCGGGGGGGGT
>JAEWIJ010000186.1 GCA_023387235.1 Pseudomonadota bacterium | reverse complement strand
GAGAAGGTTAGGATGAGGGGCGGCACGATTTTGCAGCCTTGGCGTATGCCGCCGCCCCTCACCCTAGCCCTCTCCCCGTGAAGGACGGGGAGAAGGGACATCGGGACGCACGACCTTCATCACACCGCGCTGCTCAAGATCGGCGATCTCGGCACTGCTGTAGCCGGCGGCAGCAAGAACGTCCGGACCATCCGCGCCGAGGAAGCCGGCGTGACGACGGAAATCCGCTGGCGTCTCCGAGAAACCGAGCGGGCTCGCCATTGTGCGCACCGGGCCCTCGGTTGGATGCTCGCGCGTCGTGAAGAAGCCCGTCGCCTGCAGGTGCGGATCATCGAGCACGCCGTCGAGATCGTTGACCGGCATGGCGGGAATATCGTGAGCATCGCAGAACGCCAGCCATTCGGCGGTCGTGCGGCTCGGCGCGAGATCGTTCACGATCTGCTGCACGAGCGGCTGGTGGTTGGCACGCGCGGCGATAGTAGCGAGACGCGGGTCGCTACGCAGATCCTCGCGATCGAGATTCGTGCAGAAGGCGTTCCAGTGCCTGTCCGTGACAATGAGAATGCAAACGTAGCCATCTTTCGAGCGCGAGGGACGGCGGTTGGGATTCAAGAGGCGCGCATAGCCGATCTGGCCGCGTGGAGGATCATAGGTTGCATCGTAAAGATGCTCGGTGAGCCAGAAGGACGTGATCGTCTCCAGCATGGGCACTTCGACGAGCTGGCCCTGCCCCGTCCGCTGACGATGCACGAGCGCGCCGAGAATGGCCATGGCGAGATGCAGACCGGTCGTCTTGTCGACGATGAGGCTCGGCATGAAACGCGGCTCGCCGCCCGAGGCGCGTGCCGTCAGCATGGCGGCGCCGCTCGCGCCCTGCACGAGATCGTCGTAGGCGGGCTTGGCGCCGTAGGGGCCGGAGCGCTTGTAGCCGACGCAATAGGCATAGACGACCGAGGGATTGACGGCGCGGATGTCGTCATAGCCGAGGCCGAGCCGCTCGATGGCCTGCGGGCGATTGTTGTGCACGAAGACGTCGGCACCGGCGGCGAGACGCTTCACGACCTCGACGGCCTCGGGGCGCTTGAGGTCGAGGCAGAGGGATTTCTTGTTGCGGTTGGCGGCGAGAAAGATCGGCCCCATGCCCTTGGTCGGCGGCGCGCCGGGATTGCGCATGATGTCGCCTTCAGGCGGCTCGACCTTGATGACGTCGGCGCCCATGTCGGCAAGATGCAGCGTCGCAAAAGGACCCGACACGACAGCCGTCAGATCGACGATGCGGATGCCATCGAGGGGGCCCGGCATGATACGTTTGTCCTCGTCCTCGGTGGAAGCGGCGATGTGCCCTCAGCGGTTGCCGCGCCGCGCCTTCTCGGCGAAGCGGACGGCCTCATCGGCGGCGCGGAAAAGTGCGCGGGCCTTATAGACGCATTCCATCTGCTCGGCCTCGGGATCGCTGTCGGCGACAACGCCGGCACCGGCCTGCACGTACATGCGGCCGTCCTTGACGATCGCGGTACGCAGCACGATGCACGTGTCCATGTTGCCATCGGCCGCGAAGTACCCGACGCAGCCCGCATAGGGCCCGCGCTTTTCCTTCTCCAGCTCGTCGATGATCTCCATGGCGCGCACTTTGGGCGCGCCTGAGAGTGTGCCGGCGGGAAATCCGGCCATCAGCGCATCGATCGCGTCGTGCTTGGGATCGAGCTCGCCGTGGACGGTCGAGGAAAGATGCATGACAAAGTTGTAGCGCTCGACATCGAAGCTCGAAGCGACAGAAACCGAGCCGATCCTGGCGACACGGCCGACATCATTGCGGCCGAGATCGAGCAGCATGAGATGCTCGGCACGCTCCTTGGGATCGTTGACGAGCTCGCGCTCGAGCGCCGCGTCCTCCTCGGGTGTCGTACCGCGCCGCCGCGTGCCGGCCAGCGGACGCAGCGTGACGCGCCCGTCGCGCACGCGCACGAGAATTTCCGGCGAGGAGCCGACGAGCGCAAAATCGCCGAAGTCCAGGTGAAAGAGGAACGGCGAGGGGTTTGTCCGACGGAGAGCCCGGTAGAGCGCGAAGGGCGGCAGCGTGAACGGCGCCGAGAAGCGCTGCGAGACCACGATCTGGAAGGCATCGCCCGCTGCGATGTACTCCTTGCAGCGCGCGACCATCATCCGGTATTCGCCGGGCGGCGTGTTGGAAACGGGTTCCGGCGCCTCGAGCGGATCGAAGCCCGCGAGCGCGTGATGCGGCAGCGGCACGTCGAGGCCCGCGATCACATCGGCGAGGCGGCGGCGCGCGGCCTCGTAGGCCTTTGCCGGATCTACGTCCTTTTCCGGATAGACGGGTGTGACGAGCGTCATCTCGTCCTTCACGGCATCGAAGATGACCATCACGGTCGGCCGCAGGAGGATGGCATCGGGCACGCCGAGTTTGTCCGGCGGCACATTCGGCAGGCGCTCGATGAGGCGCACGTTGTCATAGCCGAAATACCCGAACACGCCCGCGGCCATGGGCGGCAGTCCGGGCGGCGTCTCGATGCGCGAACGCTCGAGCAGCGTACGCAGCGAGGCGAGCGTCGGCTCCGCCTCCGGCTCGAAGGCGTCAGGGGTCTCACGCGGCGTACGATTGATTTCCGCGCGGTCGCCGAAGGCGCGCCACACGGTGTCCGGCTCGAGACCGATGATGGAGTAGCGCCCGCGCACCTCGCCGCCCTCGACGGATTCGAGCAGGAAGCTCAGCGGACGGCCATCGGCGAGCTTGAGCATGGCCGAGACGGGCGTCTCGAGGTCGGCGACGAGCCTGGTCCACACAAGCTGCGCGCGGCCCTGCCGGTAGGTGGCCGAAAAGGGGTCGAGCATCGGCTCGACCTCGACATGAGAAGCAGGGGCGGACGGCATCCAGGTTATTTCCCCGTGGCAAGGTGCTCGGTCGGGGGCAACCTAGTAGGAGAACGGCCCTGAGGGAAGTATTTGCGCCGCGGCGTAAAGCACCGCCCTCCGCGCTCGCCGCATGACGAGATCAGAGGTACTCGGGCGGCGCCAGATAGTACCAGCCGAAGATGAGGCCGAGCAGCATGAGCGGAAGCATCACGCAGGTGATCGCGAGCGCACGCCGGCCAAGCTTGAGCGCAAGCCACGCCCCGACGATGCCGGCTGACGGCATGAACCAGAGCATCACGAAGGGATACTCGAAGAGATCTTCGAAGGTCGTGCCGCGGCGGACCGGCATCCAGGTCGCCCAGGCGATCGGGTCGACGATGTAGAGCGAAACGGCCGTCCACGCGAAGAGGACCGTCATGGCGACGACGGCGTTGGCCACCATCAGGAAGGTGATGGCTCCTGATGGCTGGATGGGTGCGCGGCTCTCATTGCCGTAGTATGAAATCGTCACGTGCGGCCTCGATGTTCGATCGTCGGATGCGAGAACGGCCTGCAGTCACTTGGGCAGGCCACGAGTTTACCCGCGCACGGTAAATGGAAGCTTACGCTGTCGGGCCGGCCGGCGGCGCTCCGGCGAGGGGGGAGGGCCATGCGGATCGCAACCTGGAATATCAACGGCGTGAAGGCCCGCATCGAGAGCCTGCTGACGTGGCTGCGCGAGACCGAGCCCGATGTCGCGTGCCTCCAGGAGATCAAGAGCGTCACCGAAGGCTTTCCGGCGGACCGCATCGCTGAGGCGGGCTATCAGTGCGCCGTCCACGGCCAGAAGGGCTTCAACGGCGTCGCCATTCTCTCGCGGCTCCCGATCGAGGACGTGACGACCGGCTTTCCCGGCGAGCCCGATATCGGGCACTCGCGGTATATCGAGGCGGTGATCACGGGGGAGGCCGGCATCTGCCGCGTGGGTTGTCTCTACCTGCCGAACGGGAATCCGATCGGGACCGAGAAATTCTCCTACAAGCTTGCCTGGATGTCCGCCTTCGAGGCCTATGTGCGCACGCGGCTTGCGCTCGAGGAGCCGCTGGTGCTCGCCGGCGACTACAATGTCATCCCGACACCGATCGACGCGCGCCGCCCCGAGGCCTGGACGGGTGATGCGCTTTTCCAGCCCGAGACGCGGGCAGCGTTCCGCCGCCTCGCCGGTCTCGGACTGACCGACGCGATTCGCGCCTGTCATCCAGGGCCCGGCGCCTACACGTTCTGGGACTACCAGGCCGGCTCCTGGCAGAAGGACGACGGCATCCGCATCGATCACCTGATGCTCTCGCCGCAAGCGGCCGACCGGCTCAGCGCTGCCGGCATCGACCGCTTCACGCGCGGATGGGAAAAGCCTTCCGACCACGTCCCGGCATGGGTCGAGCTGGCGGCCTAGAGTGCAGGCTCAGCGGCCGGGAGCGCCGACGCCGCGCACGGCATTCTGGTCCACGCCGGGCTTGGCCGGCGTTTCCGCAAGGGCGCCGTCGGGCGGGAGCAGATTGCCCGGCCCCCGGAGTTCCTCGAGCAGCGGCACGGGCTTGCCGTCCTCACACGTGCGGGTTGGCACGATGTCGGGGCCACCCGTCTCAGACTTACGGAACACGCGGAAGTCGAAGAACTGGCCCCAGCGCTGGACGAGCGGGCGCGCCTCGCGACGTCGCGGCTCGTTCATGCTGCAGTAGATGTTCTGATAGATCTCGTCGATCCAGAGGTAGTCCGTGGCCGCGGCGCCGCGAACGGCAAGCTCGGCGAGCGCCAGCGCGCGTGCCTCATCCTTGTCGACGAGCTGGCCGCGCAAGTACTGGTCCGCCAGGAACGCCTGCGCGCCGGCATGACCTCCCTGCACGAGCGTCGAAAGGAAGTGCAGGGCGAGCGCCGTATCCTTGCGGCCGCCTTCGCCGCTGATCAGCATCTTCGCCAGCAGGAACTGGGCATCGCGATTCCCGAAGAACTTGGCCGCATGCTCGATGTAGCGCAGCGCCATCGCCGGGTTCGCCGCCATATTCAGCTCGGGCACGCCGCGATTCAGATACTCGCCAAACGTCAGCAGCGCCTTCGACACATACGGCGCGCGCGGGTCGTCATCGGGATCGATGTTGACGTTGTTGACGACGATCTGGCGCAGCAGGCGGAAAGCCTCGGGGTGGTTCGTGTGCGGGCCGGCATTGTCCGAGAGGATGGCGGCGAGCAGGTACTGCGCGATGAACTCGCCGTGGCCGGCGGCAAAGCGCAAGGCCGGGATGGCGAACTCGATATAACCGCCGCGATAGGCGTTGATGCCCTGCTCGAGCGCGGCCTCCGGACTGACGAAGGTAACGCCCGGCGTGTCCTGCGTCTGCGCGGGAGCAGCGCCCGGCGCTGCAAAAAGGACGGCAAGGGCGCCTGCTACGGCGCCCATCCATGCCCTTACCCGACGAGATCTCAGCTCGAGCGACAACTGCAACCTTTCCGCCAGCACGGGCGGGCCATGACTGGCCTCGCGCCCGGCGGGCGACCGCATCTGATCCGCACTCGTCGCTCTCACGCAAAGACTCGGGAGCGACTATCCGCAGCGACTCCGGTGCCGCACGCCCAAACCGGACGTCCCCGACGTGCTTCTGGTGAAAAGCCTTGGGACGCAATGATTCAGCGAGTGGCCAGGGCGACCGTGTCGTGACTTTGTGGCTCTATGGTGGCGCATGAAGGCCATATCGTTGCCCTCCGGCAACACATAGTTAACGATTCAAGAACTAATTGAATTCCAGGGATTTTTGAGGGCAACAATGGGGCATGAAAACTTTTGCCCTCTATATCGCCGCCGCGGCAGCGGAGATCGCCGGCTGCTTCGCCTTCTGGGCGGTCCTGCGCAATGGCGCGGCGGCGTGGTGGCTGGCACCCGGCGTCCTTTCGCTGGCCTTATTCGCCTGGCTGCTGACGCGGGTCGACGTCGACTTCGCCGGACGCGCCTATGCAGTCTACGGCGGGATCTATATCGCAGCCTCTCTCGCGTGGCTGTGGACTGTCGAAGATCGCGTGCCCGATCGCTGGGATCTCGTGGGGGCCGGCATCGCGATCGCCGGCGCGCTCGTCATTCTTTACATGCCGCGCTCAGCATAAAGTCGTAGTGCTCGGAAGAAGAACGCCCGTATCGCCGCAAGTCAGGGCACTATTGCCAGAATAGTGGTCAGGCGCAGCGCGTTGCCTCGCCGACAATCTTCCGTCATACTTCGATCAGTTAGAAAAACCGGTCGGCGATCCGTTCTCAGGCCGCATCGGGCAAACAGGTGGCGTAGGGAGTGGCCATGGCTGATGTCAGCCGGCAACAGGTCCGTCGTGCTCATGGCGCGGCAGGCGCGATCGTGCTGAGTGGCGTACATAAATGGTACGGTGAGTTTCATGTCCTGAGGGACATCAACCTCACCGTCAAGGATGGCGAGAAGATCGTCATCTGCGGGCCTTCGGGCTCCGGCAAATCGACACTGATCCGCTGCATCAACCGCCTCGAAGAGCATCAGCAGGGTCAGATCGTCGTCGACGGCACCGAGCTCACGAACGATCTCCGCAACATCGACAGGATCCGCGCCGAAGTCGGCATGGTCTTCCAGTCCTTCAATCTCTTCCCGCACCTCACCATCCTCGACAATCTCTGCCTCGCGCCCGTCTGGGTGAAGAAGAAGTCCCGCGCCGAGGCCGAGAAGACCGCGCGCATGTATCTGGAGCGCGTCAAGATCCCCGAGCAGGCGCTGAAATATCCGGGCCAGCTCTCGGGCGGCCAGCAGCAGCGCGTCGCCATAGCCCGCGCGCTCTGCATGAACCCGAACATCATGCTGTTCGACGAGCCGACCTCGGCCCTCGATCCGGAGATGATCAAGGAAGTGCTCGACGTCATGATCGAGCTCGCGAACTCCGGCATGACCATGATGTGCGTCACGCACGAGATGGCCTTCGCGCGCTCGGTCGCCGACCGTGTGATCTTCATGGACCGCGGCGAGATCGTCGAAATGGCGCCGCCAGAGGAGTTCTTCGCCAACCCGCGGTCCGATCGCACGAAGCACTTCCTCAGCCAGATTCTCAATCACTGATGCGGCTCACCGCATCGTGCCCTGCGGGCGCCCGGAGGCAAGGACCGGACGTCCGCCAGAACCAAAGCCGCTATCAAAAAAGGAAAAGGGAAAACACATGAAACGAGCGACCAGGCTACTCGCAACGGCCGCCGCTGTTGCTCTCGGCACCACCGGCATGGCGAGTGCCCAGACCCTCGACAAGGTCAAGAAGCAAGGCCAGCTCTCGTGCGGCGTGAACGTCGGCCTCGCCGGCTTCTCCGCTCCCGACGACAAGGGCAACTGGACGGGCCTCGACGTCGACTACTGCCGGGCCATCGCCGCGGCCGTGCTCGGCGATGCGACGAAGGTGCGGTTCGTGCCGACGACCGCCAAGGAGCGCTTCACGGCCCTGCAATCGGGCGAGATCGACGTGCTCAACCGCAATACCACCTGGACCATGGGCCGCGACAGCTCGCTGGGCCTGAGCTTCGCCGGCGTCAACTACTACGACGGCCAGGGCTTGATGGTGAAGAAGTCGCTCGGTGTCAAAAGCGGCACGGAGTTGAGCGGCGCGACCGTATGCGTCCAGACCGGCACCACGACGGAGCTGAACCTCGCCGACTTCTTCCGTGTGAACAAGATGGAATACAAGCCGGTCGTCTTCGAGAAGGCAGACGAGACGCTGACGGCCTATCAGGCCGGCCGCTGCGACGTCTACACGACGGATGCTTCGGGGCTCTATGCCCAGCGTCTCCAGCTCCAGAATCCCGATGAGCACATCGTGCTTCCCGAGATCATCTCCAAGGAGCCGCTCGGACCTTCCGTCCGCCAGGGCGACAGCCAGTGGTTCACGATCGTCAGGTGGGTGCACTTCGCGCTGCTCAACGCGGAGGAAGCCGGCATCACCAAGGCCAACGTCGACGAGATGACGAAGTCGACGAACCCCGACATCCGCCGCATCCTCGGCAAGGAAGGCGAGTTCGGCAAGGGCATCGGCCTTGGCGGCGACTGGGCCTATCAGATCATCAAGCAGGTCGGAAACTACGGCGAAATCTTCGAGAAGAACGTGGGCTCCGGCTCGCGCATCAACATTGCCCGCGGCCAGAACAACCTCTGGACCAAGGGTGGCCTGCAGTACGCACCGCCGATCCGCTGACGCGCACGATCGAACGCTCCGGTGCGCGTGCCTGAAGACGGTCGCGCGCACCGGAAACCTCTACCCGGCGAGGGAGCGCTGCGGACATGACGGCAACGACGAACAGGCCAGCGCCGGGGCCGATCAGCCCGCCCACGAAAGTCAACCTGCTCTATCGGCCCGAGTTCCGTCAGGCCGTCTACCAGATCCTCCTCATCGCCTGTCTCGTCTTCGGCTTCTGGACGATCGCGAACAATGTCGCCGACAACCTCGCGCGCCAGAACATCGCCTCGGGCTTCGGCTTCTGGGACCGGACCGCGGGCTTCGACATCTCACAGTCGCTGATCACCTACTCGAACCAATCCACCTACGGGCAGGCATTCTGGGCGGGCCTTCTCAATACGCTGCTCGTCGCCGCGCTCGGCATCATATTCGCGACCGTGCTCGGCTTTCTTGTCGGCATCGGCCGCCTCTCGTCGAACTGGCTGATCGCGCGCATCTGTGGCGCGTACGTCGAGATCCTGCGCAACCTGCCGCTGCTGCTGCAGCTCTTCTTCTGGTACTTCGCGGTTTTGAAGAACCTGCCCGGGCCGCGCCAGAGCATCGCGCTTCCCCTCGGCGCCTCGCTCAACGTGCGCGGGCTCTATCTGCCGGCGCCGGTTCCTGGCCCGGGTTTCAGAACCGTCATGATCGCCTTCGCGATCGGCGTCGTGCTTTCGATCCTGGTCGCGATCTGGGCCCGGCAACGTCAGCGCGCGACCGGCGAGCGCTTTCCCGTTCTGTGGACCACGCTCGCGCTCGTGCTGCTCCTGCCGGGTGCGGTGTACATCGCGCTCGGCCAGCCACTGAGCTTCGAGTATCCGGTGCTCAAGGGTTTCAACTTCCAGGGCGGCATCACCGTGCTGCCCGAGCTGATGGCGCTGCTTGTCGGGCTCTCCACCTACACCGCGAGCTTCATCGCCGAGATCGTGCGCGCCGGCATTGCGGGCGTCCCGCGCGGCCAGCGCGAAGCGGCGAACGCCCTCGGCCTCTCGAGCGGCCTCACCATGCGCCTCGTCATTCTCCCGCAGGCGCTGCGCATTATCATCCCTCCGCTGACCAGCCAGTACCTGAACCTGACGAAGAACTCCTCGCTCGCGGTCGCGATCGGCTATCCCGACTTCGTCAGCGTCTTCACCGGCACCGTGCTCAATCAGACCGGCCAGGCGGTGGAGGTCATCCTGCTGACCATGCTCGTGTTCCTGACGATAAGCCTGCTGACGTCGGCGTTCATGAACTGGTTCAACAAGCACATCGCGCTCGTCGAGCGATAGGGGACCGCCATGACGAGCACGACCGCAGACATGCCCCCGCCCCGCAGCGAAGTCGGCCCCTTTGCCTGGCTGCGCAAGAACCTCTTCTCGAGCCCGACCAACGCCATTCTCACCGTCGTCGGCATCTGGCTGATCTGGACGGTCGTGAGCGGTGCCATCGATTGGGCCATTCTGAACGCGACATGGACGGGCGAGGACGGCAAGGCCTGCTCGCGTGAAGGCGCCGGCGCCTGCTGGCCCTTCATCCAGGCCAAGTTCAGCCAGTTCATGTACGGCCGTTATCCGGAGCCGCAGCGCTGGCGCGTCGACCTCACGTACGTGCTCGCGCTCATCGGCCTCGTGCCGCTGATGATCCCGCGCGTGCCGGGCAAGCTTGTCAACACGATCTACATGATCGTGATCTTTCCCATTGCCGCGCTTCTGCTGCTGTCGGGCGGCTATTTCGGCCTTCCCTACATTCCGACCGAACTGTGGGGCGGTCTTCTTGTAACGCTCGTCGTCGCGAGCGTCGGCATTGCCGGCGCCTTCCCGCTCGGTATCATGCTGGCGCTCGGCCGACGATCGCGCATGCCGATCGTGCGTTGGGTGTCCGTCGGCTTCATCGAGCTCGTGCGCGGCGTACCGCTCATCACCGTGCTCTTCATGGCCTCGGTGATGCTGCCGCTCTTCCTCCCCGATGGCATGACCATCGACAAACTGCTGCGCGCGCTCATCATGGTGGCGCTGTTCGCCGCCGCCTATCTCGCCGAGGTCATTCGCGGCGGCCTGCAAGCCATCCCGCGCGGACAGTTCGAGGCGGCGGACGCCCTCGGGCTAACGTACGCGCAGAAGATGGGCCTCATCGTCCTGCCGCAGGCGCTGAAGCTCGTCATCCCGGGCATCGTCAACACCTTCATCGGTCTCTTCAAGGACACGAGCCTCGTCCTCATCATTGGCATTTTCGACCTGCTCGGCATCGTGCAGCTCAACCAGACCGATTCGAAGTGGTTCTCACACGCCACCGCCATGACCGGCTACGCGTTTGCGGGCCTCGTCTTCTGGATCTTCTGCTTCGGCATGTCGCGCTACTCGCTCTTCATCGAGCGGCGCCTCGCCGCGGGTGACCGACGGTAGGAGACGGGCAGCCCGGCCGCTGAGGCCTGGACCCGTCGGGCGGACTCGGCATAGGCTCATGGGCCGCTTCGGTGGCACCTGCCGCCCCTCCTGCCACACCCGCGATGTGCGCCCCCATGCGCACGTCCGCCGCCTTGCCGAGCCCCCGCATGATCTGGCTGCTCATTCTCGTGCTCGGGCTCGTCGGCGGCGTGATCGGCGGCGTCGTGGGTTTCGGCGCCTCGATCCTCGTGATGCCGATCCTCGTGTTCGCGTTCGGTCCCAAGGAGGCCGTGCCGATCATGGCGATCGCGAGCGTCCTCGCGAACTGGATGCGCGTCGCCATCTGGTGGCGCGAAGTGGACTGGCGCGCCAACGCCGCCTATTGCGCGACCGCCATTCCCGCTGCCGCCCTCGGCGCGCGCACGCTCATCGCGCTCGACGCGCGCATGGTCGAGGCCGCCCTCGGTATATTCCTGATCGCCGTCATTCCCGTGCGCCGGTGGCTCATGGTGCGCGGCTTCTCGGTGACCCTCTGGGGCCTCGCCGTTGTCGGCGCGGGCATCGGTTTCCTGACGGGCCTCGTCGCGTCCACGGGGCCGCTCAACACGCCCTTCTTCCTCGCCTACGGCCTGACCAAGGGCGCTTACATTTCAACAGAGGCCGTCGGCTCGGGCGCGGTGAGCCTCGTGAAGTCGCTCGTCTTCCACACGTACGGCGTGCTGCCCTGGGAGACGATCGCGAAGGGGCTGATCGTCGGCGCCGCGCTCATGGTCGGCTCGTGGTTCGCCAAGGCGATCGTGATGCGTCTCGACGCGCGCCACTATGCCGGCATTCTCGAGGTCATGATGGTGCTCGCCGGCATCACGATGGTCTGGGCTGCTTTGTCTTGATTCCTTTTGGGACGGCCTACCGGCCGGCGCGCGGTCGCGCGCTCATGAATTCCTTTCGGCACAGCCTACCGGCCGGCGCGCAGACGCGCGCTCATGAAGTGGTGCTACGTCCGCTGCCGCGAGCGCGACAGGTCCCTTCTCCCGTCTTTCACGGGGAGAAGGTTAGGATGAGGGGCGGCGGCATACGCAAACGTCAGCGACTTGGCCGCCTCTCACCCCGACCCTCTCCCCACACGCGGGGAGAGGGAGAAATGAGCACCCACGCCGAAGGCTCACCCCAGCCGCGCCTCGCGCTCGGCCTCGAGCGACGTGAGATCCGCGAGCACGGTCTCGCCCGCAACGGCGCGCTGACCGACCGCGACAAGCGCCGTCTTGCCCTCCGGCAGATAGACGTCCGCGCGGCTGCCGAAGCGGATGAGGCCAAAGCGCTCGCCGACGCCGACCATGTCGCCCTCGTCCTTGAACGTGACGATGCGGCGCGCGATGAGGCCCGCGATCTGCACGACGCCGATCTCCTCGCCAGCCCCCGTCGTGATCACCAGCGCGCGACGCTCGTTGTCGGCGCTCGCCTTGTCGAGGGCGGCATTGAAGAACGCGCCCGGCACATAGACCGACCGGCTGATGCGTCCCGCGACCGGCGAGCGGTTGATGTGCACGTCGAAGACCGAAAGGAAGATCGAGATGCGCTGGCGCTCGCCGATGCCGAAACCGAGCTCGGGCGGCGGCACGACGCGCTCGATCGCCGAGATGCGCCCGTCGGCCGGCGCAATCACGAGCCCCTCGCGCAATGGCGTGACGCGATCGGGATCGCGAAAGAAATAAGCGATCCAGACGGAGATGACGACGAGCAGCCAGCCGAGCGGCGGCCAGATCATGAGGAACAGCAGCGCCAGCGCCACGCCGATGGCCAGGAACTTCCAGCCGTCCCGGTGCACGGGCGCGAGCATGGAGATGATGGTCGAAGGAAGATTATGACCGGCCACGGGCCACCCTGATATGTGAACGCCACCGCGCGCGGAGACCCGGGTGCGGAGCGGTTGGTTGCGAAGGCTGAGTGGTACCCGCGACCGCATGCGATCGCAACTGCGATCACAGTGCGGAGAGCGGCCCCTGATCCGGCCGAATTCCTTGTTATGTTACAGTACGCGGCCGCGCCGCATCCAACGGGCGGAGCGAATCGCTTTAGGCACGGCTGCGCGAAGAGAGCCGGAAGTGCGGGGCGGAGACTTGGCGAGCATTCGAATTCTGCCCCTGACGGCATGGCGTCGCATCCCTGTGATCGCGATGACCGCCATCGCCCTCGGCATGCTTCTGGCCCCGCCCGTTCCCGCGCAGCCGCCGCAACCGCTCGGCATCGGGGCTTCGGGCCAGCCGCTGCCGCGCTTCGTCAGCCTCAAGTCCGACCGCGTTCAGGTCCGCCAGGGCCCGGGCACCGACCACAAGATCCTCTGGGTGTTCAACCGCGTCGGGTTGCCGGTCGAAGTGATCGAAGAGTCCGAGAACTGGCGCCAGATCCGCGACCAGGACGGCAGCGTCGGCTGGGTTGCCAATGCGCTGCTGTCGGCGCGCCGCACGTGCGTCATCATGGCCTGGGCAACGGGCGAAACCGGCGCGGACAAGAAGGCGAAGCCCGTTCCGCTGCGCGACGAGGATTCGGCGTCCGGCCGGCAGGTCGCGCTGCTCGAGCCCGGCGTCATCTGCGGCGTCCGGCGCTGCGACGGCAACTGGTGCCAGATTTCCGTCGGCGACTACCGCGGGTATGTCGAGCAGAACAAGCTCTGGGGCGTCTATCCCGGCGAGACGGTCCGCTGAGGTTCAGCGGCGGCGCGCCAGTTCCCCAAAGTCCCGCCGGCCACTAAGCTCTGGGCGAGACAAGAACCAGCATCACTCTCCGGGAGGAACACATGGCAGGGCGTTTGAACGGCAAGACCGCCTTCTGCACGGCGTCGGGCGCGGGCATCGGGCGGGCCACGGCAATCGCCTTCGCGCGCGAAGGTGCCCGCGTGATCGCGACCGACATCGATGCGGCGGCGCTCGAGACGCTGAAGCGCGAGGGCATCGCCGAGACGCGCAAGCTCGACGTGCGCGATACGGCCGCCGTCAATGCCCTCGCCAAAGAGCTCGGCGCCGTCGATATCCTCTTCAATGCGGCAGGGTTCGTCGCCGCCGGCACTGTGCTCGAATGCTCG
This sequence comes from Pseudomonadota bacterium, assembly GCA_023387235.1. Lineage (GTDB taxonomy): Bacteria > Pseudomonadota > Alphaproteobacteria > Rhizobiales > Hyphomicrobiaceae. The sequence continues at coordinate 3,324 of JAEWIJ010000186.1, read as the reverse complement.
GAAGGCGAATGGGACTTCTCGTTCGACCTCAACGTGAAATCCATGCACCGCACGATCTCGGCCTTCCTGCCGGCGATGCTCGAAAAGGGAAGCGGCGCAATCGTGAACATCGCATCTGCCGCCGGCGCGCCGCGCGGCGTGATCAACCGGTATGTCTACGGTGCCACCAAGGCCGCCGTGATCGGCCTCACGAAATCCGTCGCCGCCGATTTCATCCGCAAGGGCATCCGCTGCAACGCGATCTGCCCCGGCACGGTGCAATCGCCCTCACTCGATGCGCGCATTGCCGCGCAGTCGCAGGCGCTCGGCAAGCCGGCCGCCGAGGTACGGCAGATGTTCATCGATCGCCAGCCCATGGGCCGTCTCGGCACCGCCGAGGAGATCGCCGCGATCGCCGTTTATCTCGCGAGCGACGAAGCCGCGTTCACCACCGGCCAAGCTTTCCTCGTCGACGGCGGCTTCACGCTCTGATGACAAGCCGCTGTGGCTCGCGTGCATCTGTGCTGCGGCCTGCCTGCCGGTATAGTTCCCGAATCGGGCGTCGAGAGGCATTGCGATAGGGCGACCCGATCACTCTGACAGGGGAAGACGGATATGGGCACGGTTCGTTATGGAATCGCCGCGGCGGCGATGGCCGCCGCTTTATCGCTCGGAATGGCGTCGATGGCCTCGGCCGCCTGCATGAACAAGGGCGGACAGGGCACGAACACGACCGAGGACGGCGCGAAGTTCCAGGCTTGGGAAGCCGTACTCCAGGCGACCGACTGGGGTAGCTGGGCGCAGTTCATGGCGGCCGGCCAGAAGGTTGGCACGGCGCCCGGCTACAAAGTGAGCAAGGTGCGGTTCAAGTGCGCGAAGGGCGGCCTCGGCTCGGAGTGCAAGGCTTTCGCGACGCTCTGCAAGTAGCCTAAGCTCGGAGCAGGTCTCGAACCTGCTGCGATGCTATCGATCATGCGGCGGCTTTCGGGCCGCCGCTTTTTGTTTGGGCATGTGACGACAAGAAGAGAGAGCGAGATGACGAAGACGGTCTTGGGGTTCCTCGGCGGCAGTGGACACTACGATCTGCCCGATCTCGAGAAACCGCACTGGGAGCTCGTCGCAAGCCCGTGGGGCGTGCCGTCGGATGCGATCCTCTTCGCCGAGGTGGACGGGCTGCCCGTCCGCTTTCTGCCCCGTCACGGCCGCGGGCACCGCGTGCCGCCGAGCGAGATCAACTACCGCGCCAATATCGATTGCCTGAAGCGCGCCGGCGTCACCGATCTCATTTCAATCTCGGCCTGCGGCTCGCTCAAGGAGCAGTATCCACCCGGGCACTTCGTCCTCATCGACCAGTTCATCGACCGCACGTTCGCGCGCGAGAAATCCTTCTTCGGTACGGGCTGCGTCGCGCACGTCTCGGTTGCCGATCCCGTGAGTCCCGCGCTCGCGGACGAGGTCGAGAAGGCTGCGCAAGCAGAAGGCATCGCGATTACGCGCGGGGGAACGTACCTCGCCATGGAAGGCCCGCAGTTCTCGACGCGCGCGGAGTCCAACCTCTATCGGTCATGGGGCTGCGACGTCATCGGCATGACGAACATGCCCGAGGCCAAGCTCGCCCGCGAAGCCGAGATCTGCTACGCGACGCTCGCCATGGTCACCGACTACGACTGCTGGCACGACGACTACCGCGAGGTCGACGTTACCGAGATTCTCAAAGTGCTGAGAGACAATGTGAGCAAGTCGCAGCGCATCATCTCGCGGCTCTGTCATACGTTCCCGCGCGTGCATCCGCCGTGCCCGATCCGCTCCGACAAAGCTCTCGAGACGGCGATCGTCACGCCACCCGATGTGCGCGATCCGACACTCGTCGCAAAACTCGACGCCGTCGCCGGCCGCGTGTTGCATCGGCCGGCGTGAAAAGCCCGCAGCCGGTGGCCGGCTGCAGCAGCGCGCGACGAGCGCCGAACTCAACCGCCTTTGTCGAGCAATGTCTCTTAGCCGCCCTTCGGCACCTGCTGGAGACAGGCGGTCATGTATTCGCTCTCGCTGATAGGGCCCTGCATCGCGAGCGTCGTCGGGATGACGCGCTTGGCATTTTCGGCCTCCGCCACGCTCAGCGTGCCGTCGCCGTTGGCATCAGCAGCCCTGAAGTTCTTCAAGCAATCCGCGCGATTGGTTTCCTGGCCGGACGGCTTCGTCTCCGTTCCGGGCACCGTCGTCTGCGCAAACGCCGGCCCCATGCACAATCCCAGTGCGAGCGCGGCAATGGCAAATTTCTGCATTTCAGCTTCTCCTCGTGGCTACCTCACTTGTGAGGACTAACCACCAGGAAGCGAGGGGTGTTCCCTCACAGAGTTTTGTGCGCGCACATGCATTTCGCACGCAACGCAATGGGCGTCAGCTCAGCGGAGATTACCCAGGGAACTGAATGAGAATGCGCATCTTCAGCAGCCACGGAAAGTAGCGCTGCAGCACTTCGCCGACTGTCCAGAGCACGATCATGAGCATGATGAGCGCCGGAATGGCGGCGAAGACGGCCTTCATGAAGAAGGTGACGAGGCGGTGAAACGGCACCTCGATGCGCGTGACGGTCGTGCCGTCGCCCGGCGCTGGCGCGGCCGAATATTCCCGCACCGGCATTGTGCTCCCGGACGCAGCCGCACTCATGGCCGCCTTCAGCGACGAGGGAAAGCGCGATCCGTTCGCATCGCGATCGCGGGCATCGCGCTCCTCGCGCGCCCGGCGCAGCGTTCGCGGGAGGTCGTCGCTCAGCGTCGAGAAATGCGGCTCGGGCATGGCCCATGGGCCTCCGTAGGTGCGGAGAAATCGGCGCCTGCACGCGGCGATGAACGCAGCGGAATGCGCGGAAGCAGAAAAGGTGTACGCGGCCAATGGGGCCACATTAGGGTTCAATTGGGTAGAAGGGGGGACGTCAGATCGCTGCCAACTACCCGCCGGCGGTGTTGGGTACGCACTTGGCAGCGAACTCGACTGGCAGCCGAAGCTTGAGGCTCGCGCCCGGCAGACTCGCAGGCGGCACGGGCACCGGGCTTGCCTGCTTCACTGCGGCGAGAACAGTTTGATCGAGATCCCGGATTTTCGCGCTCTGGACGAGACGAGCGCCGCTGATGTTACCCGCACGGTCAATGGTGAACTGCACTATCACGCGTCCTTCACGTGCGGCTTCACAATACACGCAGCATCCAGTTCTGCTGCGCCTGCTGCGCGGCAGCATTTGGCGACTGCGCTGAGACGGCATCCAGTAATGTTGCAGTCACCAACACAGTCAACGCCGCGCATGGCAGCGCTCGAATAACCCGGCACATGCAGCCAACCCCCACGCCC
>JAEWIJ010000157.1 GCA_023387235.1 Pseudomonadota bacterium | reverse complement strand
AGTGGGACAAGCCCCGGTTAACCATCAACCTAAACAAGGCCTTAACATCACCGAGCGTTGCCCCTACCCCTGATCGCTTCAGCGGGGGCTGATCAGTCATGGGCACTGCCGAGCGGGTGAAAACCCGGGCGGGAGCGTCTACCGCTCAGGGGAGTACGCGTACAATGCGTGCATTTATTGGAAGCTGCCGCCGGATGGTGGCGGTCGGGGGATTTGTTGTGCTCGGCGCCGCGATGGCAGCGCTCGGATCGGGCACCGCGCAAGCGCAGAATGTGGATACCTGGCTCGCCAGATCCTTCGCGTCGTCGGAACAGCCGCACAAATCGGCGCGCCGCATGCGGCTCGGCGCCACGAGGACGGAAAGGGCGCGGGAGAGCCTGACGGGCGGCAGCCGTCGCATTTCGAGCCGGAAGGGCAAGGCGACGCGGAAGGTCGCGAGCACCAAGCGGCGCAAGGGTGTCCAGGTCGCGAGCCTGGGTGGCGGCTACGGGCCACAGCCCGAGATCGGCCGGAGCCTTTCCGGTGGCGGCGTGAAATGGGTCGCGAACTCGGGGTGCCTGAATGCGCGGCTGAGAGCCGTCGTGCATCAGGTCGCGAGCAACTTCGGTCCGGTCACGGTCAACTCGACGTGCCGGAGCCGCCGGCACAATGCGCGCGTCGGCGGCGCGCACCACTCGCATCATCTCTCCGGCAACGCCGTGGACTTCCGCGTTCATGGCCGTGGGGCGCGGGGCGTGTACGCCTTCCTGCGCAGCCATCCTGCGGTCGGCGGCCTCAAGTTCTATCGCCGGGGCTTCTTCCACATCGATACCGGCTCGCGCCGCAGCTGGTGACGGCCTGCTACCGGCGGACGATGGCGATCTGCTTGGCAGTGGCTGATCTTATGGTAGGTTGATCGTATGTCCGGACGGGTCGGCAGGCCCGTCCGGCCGTCTTGTTTATGCACGGCCAAAGGGAGCCGTAGACTCCGTGAAGAAGAGAGGAAACCGAATGTACCGATCGAAGACGGTCCTGATGGCGATTGCGGCCGCCGGACTGATGCTTGTCGCGCCGCTTTCGGCATCGGCCAAGGAGCTCAGGATCGCGCTGTCCGCAGAGCCCTCGTCGATGGACCCTCACTTCCACAACCTGACGCCGAACAACGCGCTGACGTCACACGTTTTCGACCGGCTCGTGCAGTTCGACCCCAAGATGACGCCCATTCCGGGTCTCGCGACGGGTTGGAAGACGATCGATGACAAGACGTGGGAGTTCAAGCTGCGCCCGGGCGTCAAATGGCATGACGGCTCGCCGTTCACGGCCGACGACGTCATCTTCACCATGGAGCGTGCTCCGAACGTGGAGAACAGCCCCGGCAGCTTCTCGACCTACGTGAAGGGCAAGAAAGTCGAGAAGATCGACGATCTCACGATCCGCATCACGACGCCGACGCCTTATCCGCTGATGCCGAACGACTTGGCAACGATCGCGATCATCTCCAAGAAGAATGCGAGCGACGCCAAGACCGATGACTTCAACTCCGGCAAGGCGGCGATCGGCACGGGGCCGTACAAGTTCTCGGAGTTCGTGAAGGGCGACCGCTATGTGTTCGTCCGCAACGAGGACTACTGGGGCAAGAAGCCCGTCTGGACGAAGGTGACGATCCGGCCGATCAAGACGGGGCCCTCACGTATTTCAGCGCTCCTCGCCGGTGACGTGGACGTCATCGAGGAAGTGCCGACCACCGACATCGAGCGGTTGAAGGGCGACAGCAAGATCACGCTCGGGCAGGGCTTGTCGAACCGCGTGATCTACTTCCACATGGATCAGTGGCGCGACGACTCGCCGTTCATCACGGGCAACGACGGGGCCAAGATCAAGAACCCATTCAAGGACAAGCGCGTTCGCCTTGCGCTGTCGAAGGCCATCAACCGGCCCGCGATCGTCGACCGCCTGATGGAGAAGGCGGCGGTGCCGGCGTCGCAGTTCCTTGCCGACGACTTCTTCGGTACGTCGAAGAAGCTGAAGCCCGAGGCCTTCGATCCGGAAGGCGCCAAGAAGCTTCTGGCCGAAGCCGGCCTTCCGAAGGGCTTCAAGCTGACGCTCCATTCGCCCAATGGCCGCTACATCAATGATGCGCGCATGGCCGAGGCGGTCGCGCAGATGTTCACCCGCATCGGCGTCGAGACGAAGGTCGAGACCATGCCGAGCTCGGTGTACTTCAAGCGTGCGACCACCGGAGTCGACGGCAATCCCGAATTCAGCTTCATGCTGCTCGGATGGGGTGCCGGCACGGGCGAAGTCTCCTCGCCGCTGAAGTCGCTGGTCGCGACGTACGACAAGGCGAAGGGTCTCGGTGCCGTCAACCGCGGCCGCTACTCGAACCCAGTCCTCGACAAGGCTATCGAGGAAGCGCTCGGGACCGTCGATGATGCCAAGCGCGGCGAGCTGCTGGCCAAGGCGAGCGAGATCGCAATGGAAGACGTCTCGGTGATCGTCAGCCACTACCAGCTCAATACCTGGGCAACGCGCAAGGGCCTGTCCTATGAGCCCCGCGCGGATGAATACACCGTCGCGACGAGCGTGAGCGAGCAATAGATCCTCGCGCCATCGAAGCCGCCCCCGCCTTTGCGCGGGGGCGGTCTTGTTTCCATTCGGAGGGGCGCTTGACGGCCTACATCATTCGCCGCCTGATGCAGAGCGCCGCCGTCGTGCTGGCGATGTCCGTCATCGTCTTCCTCGGCCTGCACGTCGTCGGCGATCCGGTCTACCTGCTGATCGACCCGCAGGCCGATCAGGCCGAGATCGAGCGCACGATCCAGCGTTTCGGCCTCGATCAGCCGATCTGGGTCCAGTACTTCCACTTCCTCAAGGGCGCGCTCACGGGGGACCTCGGCAGGTCCTTCGTGCACGGTACGTCGGCGCTCAAGCTCATCGTCGAGCGCATGCCGGCGACGCTCGAGATCGCGATCGCGGCGACGCTCATGTCGATCGTGCTCGGTATTCCGCTCGGCCTCTATGCCGGCCTCAGGCCGAACAGCTTCGCCTCCAAGTCCGTCATGGCGACGTCGATCCTCGGCTTCTCGCTTCCGACCTTCTGGGTCGGCATCATGATGATCATGGTTTTTGCCGTCATGCTCGGCTGGCTGCCCTCGACAGGGCGCGGTCCGACGGCGACCTTCCTCGGCATCACGTCGAGCCTTTTCACCATCGACGGCCTGCGCCATGTCGCGATGCCGGCGCTCAATCTCGCGCTGCTCAAGATCAGCCTCGTCATCCGCCTGACGCGGGCCGGCACGCGCGAGGCGATCCATCAGGACTACATCAAGTTCGCCCGCGCCAAGGGCGTTTCGATGAGCCGCATCGTCGGCGTGCACCTTCTAAAGAACATCATGATCCCCGTGGTGACGGTGCTCGGCCTCGAATTCGGCAATCTCATTGCCTTCTCGGTGGTGACCGAGACGATCTTCGCGTGGCCGGGCATGGGCAAGCTGCTGATCGATTCGATCCAGACGCTCGACCGGCCCGTGATCGTCGCCTATCTCATCATCATCGTGATGCTGTTCGTCATCATCAATCTGGTGGTCGACATTCTCTACTCGATCCTGGATCCGCGCGTACGCATCGGGGAGAAATCGGCATGAGCGTCACAGATGCAAGCGCCGCACCCGTCCAGGCGACGCGTCCCCCGCCGCAGACGCCGTTCCAGAGGTTCGTCGCCGACTTCACGGAAAGCCGGCTCGCGACCATCGCGTTCATCCTGCTCATCGCGACGATGCTGCTGGCGCTGATCGCGCCGTGGATCGTGCCGCAGAACCCCTACGATCTTGCCCAGGTCGACATTCTCGACAGCCGACTGCCGCCCGGCACGCCGAGCTCGAGCGGCAAGTACACGCACTGGCTCGGCACCGACGGGGCCGGGCGTGATCTCGTCAGCGCGATGCTCTACGGCTTGCGCATCTCGCTGGCCGTCGGCGTCATGTCCGGCCTGATCGCCATGGCGCTCGGCGCGGCCATCGGTCTCATCGCGGCCTATGCCGGCGGGCGCGTCGAGAGCGTGATCATGCGGCTCGTCGATCTCCAGCTCTCGTTTCCGGCGATCCTCGTCGCGCTCATGCTTATCGCGATCCTCGGCAAGGGTGTCGACAAGATCATCATCGCGCTCGTGACCGTGCAGTGGGCGTACTACGCGCGCACGGTGCGCGGCTCCGCACTCGTCGAAAGCCGTAAGGAGTATGTGGAAGCCGCGCGCTGTCTCGGGCTCTCGAACGGGCGCATTCTCTTCCGCCACATCCTGCCGAACTGCCTGCCGCCGCTGATCGTCGTCGTCACCGTGCAGACGGCGCACGCGATCTCGCTCGAGGCGACGCTGTCCTTCCTCGGCGTCGGCCTGCCGCAGACCGAGCCGTCGCTCGGCCTGCTCATCTCGAACGGATTCCAGTACATGCTCTCGGGCGATTACTGGATCAGCTTCTTCCCCGGCCTCGTGCTGCTAGCGACCATCGTCGTGATCAATCTCGTCGGCGATCAGCTCCGCGATGTGCTCAATCCGAGGCTCAGCAAATGACGGCGCCGGATCAGGCAACGGCGGAGCCGACGCTGTCCGTCAGCGGGCTCAAGACGCACTTCTTCACCAAGGCGGGCGTCGTCAAGGCGGTGGATGGCGTCTCGCTCAGTGTTGGCGCGGGTGAGATTCTCGGTCTCGTCGGCGAGTCCGGCTCGGGCAAGTCGATCACGGGCTTCTCGATTCTCGGGCTCATCGACGAGCCGGGCCGTATCGTCGAAGGCTCGATCCGCTACAAGGGACGCGATCTCGTCACCGCGAGCGACGAGGAGTTGCGCTCGCTGCGCGGCGATCGCGTCGCGATGATCTTTCAGGACCCGATGATGACGCTCAATCCGGTCCTGCGCATCGACACGCAGATGATCGAGACCGTGCGCGTCCATCATCGCGTGAGCCGTGCCGAAGCC
>JAEWIJ010000097.1 GCA_023387235.1 Pseudomonadota bacterium | reverse complement strand
GAAGGGACATGTTGCGCTCGCGGCCAGCGAAGCGACTCCTCGCGGCCACAAGCACCAAGCTGTCGCTGTTGCCGCCGCGGGCATGGCACTGCGGTGTGGTTGCGAAGCACCTCTTTCCAGCAGCCCGCGGCCACAAAAATCAAGGCCACTTCACCACGGGCGGCATGGACGAGAGGATCGAGTCCACGTTGCCGCCCGTCTTGAGACCGAACACCGTGCCGCGATCGTGCAGCAGGTTGAATTCGACGTAGCGGCCGCGCCGGACGAGCTGCTCGTCGCGCTCGGCATCGCTCCAAGTTTTCTCGAAGTTGCGCCGCACGAGCTCGGGATAAATGCGCTTGAAGGCGCGCCCGACATCCTGTGTGAAGGCGAAAGCGGCGTCCCAGCCGCCGGCTGCCGCATCCGGCGTCAGGTAGTCGTAGAAGATGCCGCCGATTCCGCGTGGTTCCTTGCGATGCGGGAGATAGAAATACTCGTCGCACCAGGCTTTCAGGCGCGCATAGTCGGCGATCGCGTGCGGTGTGCAGGCCTCCTGCATGGCGGCATGGAAGGCGCGCGTATCGGGATCGTCCTGCGTGCGCCGTGTGCCGAGGACGGGCGTCAGATCCGCGCCGCCGCCGAACCACCATTTCGACGTCACGACGAAGCGCGTGTTCATGTGCACAGCGGGAACGTGCGGGCTCTGCATGTGGGCGATGAGCGAGATGCCCGAGGCCCAGAAGCGAGGATCCTCCGCGGCGCCGGGAATCTGAGCCCGGAACTCCGGCGCGAACTCGCCGTGCACGGTCGACGTGTGCACGCCGACCTTCTCGAAGACCCGTCCGCCGCGCATGAGGCTCATGAGCCCGCCGCCGCCGTCGCCGCCCGCATGGTCCGTCCGCCGCCATTCCTGGCGCGCGAAGCGGCCTGCCGGCCTGTCGGAGAACGGCGCGCCCTTCGGCAGGTCGTCCTCGACCTGCTCGAAAGCGGCACACATCTCGTCGCGGAGCTGCTGGAACCACATGCGCGCGGTCTGCTTGCGGTGGTGCAATTCGTCGGCGCTCATGGTAGTCACCTGCTCAAGTTGGCGCGGCCTGGACGGCGTTCTGCGGCTGGACATGATATCGTCACGACCAGCTCGTAGAGAGCCTCCCCGCGCCGCCACCGGTCCTTTCAGGACGGAGCCGCATTCTCAGCCGTGTCGTTGATACGTCAAGGGATCCGGTCGCCACATTGACCCGGATCAAGTCCGATGGTCTGGGCCTTGGCGAGAGGGCGTGAGGATGCCTGCCTCTGAGCGCGCTCGGGGCAGCCCGAGCCGCCGAGGCCCGGCAACTGCTGCAATAAATGAGCTGACGTCATGTTCCGCTGGTTCGAGACCCGCATCGATCCCTATCCCGAGCAGGCGCCCGAGCGCCCGCCGGTGACGCTTGCCGCGTTCTATCGCTATTTCGTCGCGCCGGTCTGGCCGGTGTTCGCGGTGCTGCTCGTCGTCGGCTTCATCGGCTCGGTGATCGAGGTGTCGCTGATGGCGTTCATCGGCAGCATCGTCGATCTCATGCGGGCATCCGAGACGCCGGAGCATTTCCTTTCCGAGCATGCTGCGTGGCTGCTGTTCATGGCGTTCGTCGCAATGATCGCGCGGCCGATCATCTCGACGCTGCACGATCTCATCAAGAACCAGGTGATCGCCGGGCCGGTGACGACGCGCGTGCGCTGGCTGACGCACCGCTATGTGCTGCGCCAGAGCCTGTCGTTCTACCAGAACGATTTCGCCGGCCGTGTCGCCAACAAGATCATGCAGACGGCGCCGGCGCTGCGCGAGTCCGTCGTGCAGGTGATCGATGCGGTCTGGTACGCCGGCATCCAGTGGGTCGGCGCGGTGGTGCTGTTCGCGGCGGCGGACTGGCGGCTGCTGGTGCCGCTGTTCGTGTGGCTCGGGGCCTATATCGTGGCCATGATCTACTTCGTGCCGAAGATCCGCGAGCGCTCGACGGCGGCGGCCGAGGCGCGTTCGATGCTCACCGGCCGCATCGTCGACAGCTACACGAACATCCTGACGGTGAAGCTGTTCGCGCACGCCGATCGCGAGGATTCGTACGCGAAAGCCGCCATCGACGAGCAGATGTCGAAGTGGCAGGCCTCGCTGCGCCTGCTGACCAGCATGGAGTTCACGCTCTATACGCTGAACGGTTTCCTGATCGTCGGCGCGAGCGGGCTTGCCATCTGGCTCTGGAGCCTCGGCGCGGTGTCGATTGGCGCGATCGCGGTCGTGACGGGCCTCGTCATCCGCATCGTCGCGATGTCGGGCTGGGTGCTGTTCACGGTTGCCGGCATCTTCGAGAACATCGGCGTCGTGCAGGAAGGCCTGGAGACGATCTCGCGCGACCAGGAAGTGGTCGACGCGCCGGACGCGAAACCGCTCGTCGTCAAGCGCGGCGAGATCCGCTTCGATCACATCCGTTTTCACTACGGGCGCAAGTCGGGCATCATCGACAATCTCTCGCTGACGGTCGCGCCGGGTGAGAAGGTGGGGCTCGTCGGCCGCTCGGGCGCCGGCAAGTCGACGCTCGTCAACCTGCTGCTGCGCTTCTACGACCTTGAGCGCGGGCGCATTCTGATCGACGGGCAGGACATCGCGCACGTCACGCAGGACAGCCTGCGCGAGAATATCGGCATGGTCACGCAGGATACCTCGCTGCTGCACCGCTCGGTGCTGGACAACATTCTCTACGGTCGCCCCGATGCCGGGCGTGAGGCGGCGGTCGCGGCTGCGCGCATGGCGGCGGCGGATGGGTTTATCCCACAGCTCAGGGATCTGCGCGGCCGGACGGGCTACGATGCGCATGTCGGCGAGCGCGGCGTGAAGCTCTCCGGCGGCCAACGCCAGCGCGTCGCGATCGCGCGCGTGCTGCTGAAGAATGCGCCGATCCTCATTCTCGACGAGGCGACGAGCGCGCTCGACAGCGAGGTCGAGGCGGCCATCCAGGAGCAGCTCAACAACCTCATGCAGGGGAAGACGGTGATCGCCATCGCGCACCGGCTCTCGACTATCGCGGCCATGGACCGGCTCGTGATCATGGACGAGGGGCACATTGTCGAGGAGGGGCCGCATCAGGCTCTGCTCGAGCGCGGCGGGCTCTATGCGGAGCTCTGGGCGCGCCAGTCGGGCGGGTTCCTCGCCAAGGAGGCGGCGGAGTAGAGTGACTTGATCGTGCGGCCACCGGCCGACGCGCAGCCCGCGGCACTAAAATCACGCCACGATTTGGCTGCATGTCCGGCACATGCTAGACAGGCGCAGGGACGATTCCTGTGGTGGGGGAAGACGCCATGACCCGGACATGGATGCTCGGCGCTGTCGCGGTGCTGGCCGTCACGCTTTCGGCGTGCTCGGGCGGTGGCGGTCTCACGACGGCTTCATTGCTTGGTACGCCCGCCAAGCCCGAGGTCGACGAGCCGACCGAGCGGGCGCTCCATTCGGCCGCGATATCCGCGCGAGCCACCAAATGCGGTTACAACTTCAATCCGATCAAGCTGCGCGAGGCCTACCTGGCGTCCGAGGCCGCGAACGGGGCAACGCCCGAGCAGATGGCCAAGCTCGGCCAGTCCTATGACTTCACGGTCACGACGGTTTCGAAGCAGATTTCCAAGCCCGAGGAATACTGCACGGAATCGAAGACGCGCGAAGTGAGCACTCAGCTCAACAAGCAGCTTGCAGGGGACTTCCGGTCGCCGACGAAGCCCGCGCTGCCGAAATCGGCCGGCTGGTTCGATTCGGGCAACGAAAAGCCCTTGGATCGGGAAGAAATCTTCAACCCGAAGCACTCGCGCTAGAGCGGCGCGCTATCCATCAGCCTGGTGATCAGGCGCCGACGCGGCCGTTGCCGCGCGCCGGACGCTCGCTGGAAGGCTTCGCATCCTCTTCGGGTCTGTCGACCGCGTGCTGGACGCCGAGCAGGCGCTCGCTTGCCATGTCGAACACCAGCTTGGCGCCGAACTCGAGCTTGGTGCGGAAAGCGGCCCAATGCTTCGCGCCCTGCTCGCAAAGGGCGGCATTGCGGTCGCAGAAGGTTGCGGCACGGTGCACCGTCTCGGTGGCCGTCCTGTAAAGCTGGGCCTGGCGCTCCTTGTCGGAGGGGAGAAGGAGCACGATCAGCCCCACCCAGAACGCCATTCTTATCAAAAACATCGGTCCAAACCCCACGCTGGGCCACGGATACGCCCGCGCCGCCTCGAGCTGCTATCATTACCGCAGTGGGGAAAATTCGCCGCAAAGGGGGGCGCGGGCATTTGTCTAAAATTGCGCCGGCGCGGTTAAGGATTTCGAAAGGGGGGCGGGCGGAAGCCGGCCCCCATTACACAACCGCTAGCGAGTCGGGCCGTGGGCGGAGGTGTTTTGAACAGGCCTCGGTGACTGAAAACATTTGTGGAACATAGGCATATTCCGATCGTTGTTTCAATCATGTAAGTGCGGCTTGTTCATTGAGAACAAAAGTGGTACATAGAGGGTGAATTGCGAGAATCTGGAACTCGTGGAATAAGGGAAAAGTCATCATGGCTGCTGGGCATCTTCGCGTCGTCGAGGGGGACGAGATGGACAAGCACAAGGCGCTGGATGCAGCGCTGGCGCACATCGAGAAGCAGTTCGGCAAAGGCTCGATCATGCGCCTCGGTGCGACTGACAAGTCCATCGATGTCGAGGCGATCTCGACGGGCTCGCTCGGGCTCGATATCGCGCTCGGGATCGGCGGACTGCCACGCGGGCGCGTGGTCGAGATTTTTGGCCCTGAAAGTTCCGGTAAGACGACGCTCGCACTCCAGTGCGTGGCGGAAGCCCAGAAGAAGGGCGGCATCTGCGCCTTCGTCGATGCTGAGCACGCCGTCGATCCGGTTTATGCGAGGAAGCTCGGCGTCAAGGTCGAGGATCTGCTCATCTCGCAGCCGGATTCGGGCGAGCAGGCGCTCGAGATCGTCGATACGCTGGTGCGATCGGGCGCCGTCGACGTGCTGGTCGTGGATTCCGTTGCCGCGCTGACGCCCAAGGCCGAGCTCGAGGGCGAGATGGGCGACAGTCTCCCGGGCCTGCAGGCGCGGCTCATGAGTCAGGCGCTGCGCAAGCTCACGGGCACGATCGCCAAGTCGCGCTGCATGGTGATCTTCATCAACCAGATCCGCATGAAGATCGGCATCATGTTCGGCAATCCCGAGACGACCACCGGCGGCAACGCGCTCAAGTTCTACTCGTCGGTGCGTCTCGACATCCGCCGCATCGGCCAGATCAAGGAGCGCGACGAGCCGGTCGGCAACCAGACCCGCGTCAAGATCGTCAAGAACAAGGTCGCGCCGCCCTTCAAGCAGGTCGAGTTCGACATCATGTATGGCCAGGGTATCTCCAAGACCGGCGAGCTTGTCGATCTGGGTGTGAAGGCCGGGATCGTCGAGAAGTCGGGCGCCTGGATCTCCTTCAAGGGCAACCGGATCGGCCAGGGCCGCGAGAATGCCAAGACCTTCCTCAAGGACAACCCCAAGATCGCGGCGGAGATCGAGGCGGCCATCCGCCAGAATGCCGGGCTGATCGTCGACCAGATGCTGCTTCAGCCCGAGGCCGATGACGATGCCGATCCGGAAGGCCTCAACGAAGTGCCGGATGCCGACGGTGTGCTGCCGGATCAGCCGGATGATGCGACCGCGCGCAAAGGTGCGCGTGCCGGCCGCCGCTAGGCATCGAGGTGAGTGATCGGTCGCAGCCCTCTTTCGACGCGTTTCGCGCGGACGATGTCGTGGCGGCGGTCGAGAATACACTGCGGCCGACGGCTGCCGTTGCCGCGAAGTGTACGCTCTGCGTGCTGTCGGAGACGCGCACGAAGGTCGTGTTCGGGGCTGGCAGCGCGCGCTCCGGTATCGTCTTCATCGGCGAGGCGCCGGGCGCGAACGAGGATGAGCAGGGTCTGCCGTTCGTCGGACGCTCGGGGCAGCTGCTCGATCGCCTTCTCGCGGAGACAGGTATCGCGCGGGCGGACGTCTACATCTGCAATGTCGTGAAGTGCCGCCCGCCCGGCAACCGCGATCCGCGCCCCGAGGAGGCTCAGGCCTGCGCGCCGTTTCTGCGCGAGCAGCTCGAATCGGTGAAGCCGCGCGTGCTCTGCGCGCTCGGCCTGCACGCGACGCGATGGCTGCTGCCGGGCAAGGAGCCCATGGCGAAGCTGCGTGGACATGCGCTCGACTACAAGGGCATCGCGACCATTGCGACGTACCATCCGGCCGCGATCCTGCGCAATCCGAGGCTGAAGGAGAATGCGCTCGCCGATCTCCGTCTGGTGCGTGTGCTCGCCGAGCAGGCTGCGGCGCGGGAGAGCGCCGGTGCGAGGGCGCGCGCCTGACCGGGCGGCGGCGGGGCTGATCGATCGGACGGTTGAACACGGCCGTTCAGTGCCGACGTGACGCTAAGGTGCATAAGCTCCCCGGCGTGGTGGCCAATGCCGGCCCTCGGGCCTAGGCTTTCCTGAGCGAATCTCTATGAGGCCGGTCCGCCGTTGCGTTCGGGGCCGGTGACGGCACACAACTTCAACAGCGAGTGCATCGTGACTCTGAATGCGCAGCCCTTCTGGGATTGGATCACCGCACGCCATCGAATCTACCTCGATAAGGCGGCAGGCAAGCCGGCACCGTGGACCAATGACCAGATCCTGCAGACCTACAGCTTCTGCAATGTCTTCCGCGAGCTCGACAAGGTGACCGTCTGGGTGCGCGAGAAGTGGCGCGAGCCCTATGCGGACAACCCGCAGCTTTGGATCGCGATGTGTCTCGCGCGGCAGGTGAACTGGCCGGACACGCTCGCGGAGGTCGGCTTTCCCGAAAAGACGTACGACGCCAAGGCCGTGCGCGCGGCGCTCGAAGCGCGCAAGGCGCGCGGCGAGAAGGTCTACACCGGCGCCTACATGATCAGCGCGCCCTCGGGCGAGTTCGCCGGCATGGCGAAGCCGGAATATACCGCGCACGTGGTCGTCGGTGCGCTCTGGGATGCGCGCCGCGAGTTCGAGGCGATGTTCGCGGGCGGGCGGCAGCCGACCATGCAGGAAGTGCACACGTGGCTGCGCCAGTTTCGCGGCTGGGGCGACTTCATGGCCTACGAGGTGGTGACGGATCTCCGCCATACGCGCTACCTGCGCAACGCGCCCGATATCAACACCTGGGCCGTGGCGGGACCGGGTGCGATCCGCGGATTGCACCGGCTCCACGGCCGCCCATATAAGAAGGCACTGACGCAGACGCAGGCGCTGGTCGAGATGCGCGAGCTGCTCGCGATGTCGCGCGATTGTCTGCCGGATTTCGTGCCCGATCTCGAGCTGCGCGAGATCGAGCATTCGCTCTGCGAGACGGACAAGTATCTCCGCGTCGCCAATGGCGAGGGTCGCCCGCGAGCCAAGTATGGCGTCAAATACGAGGGTGTAGCGGCATGAAGGTCGTCGAAGCGCGGAACGTGAACGACGCGGTCGTCAAGGGTGCCGAGCTCATGAAGCAAGGCGGGCTCGTGCAGGCGAGTCGCGCCGGCAGCACCATCGAGTATCCGGAGCCCGTCTGCACGGTCTACGAGCGGCCGCTCGAGCGCGTGCTGTTCGACGGTGTGCGCGACGCGAACCCATTCTTCCATCTTCTCGAAGCGCTGTGGATGCTCGCGGGCCGCAATGACGTCGCCTGGCTCGCGCGCTTCAACCAGCGCATGGCCACCTATTCCGACGACGGCGTCGCGTTCAATGCCGCCTACGGCTATCGCTGGCGCGAGCAGTTCGATCTCTCGAAGGCGCACGGGAAGCCGTTCCGCGACCAGCTCGCGACGATCGTCGATCTCCTGCGCAAGGATCCCGACAGCCGCCGCGCCGTGCTCCAGATCTGGGATGCCGAAGCTGATCTTGGTGTCGCGAGCAAGGACCTCGCGTGCAACACGCAGGCCATGTTCAAGGTGCGCGCCGGCAAGCTCAACATGACGGTGTCGAACCGCTCGAACGACATCATCTGGGGCTGCTACGGCGCCAACGCCGTGCACTTCTCGATCCTGCTCGAATACATGGCGGCGCGGATCGGCGTCGAGGCCGGCGTCTATCGCCAGATCAGCGACAGCTATCACGCCTACGAGGATACGTGGTCGAAGATCAGCGGCATCGCCGACCGCTTCGCGGCAGATGGCGATCCCTATGCGCTCGGCGATGTTTCGGTCTATCCGCTCGTCGGCGATGCCGAGCATTTCGATGCGGATCTCTTCCACTGGCTCGACAATCCGCCGGATGCGTTGAGCATCGAGCAGTGGGATGCGGCAGCAGCGCGTGGGGATGGGCGCAACCCCTATTTCATGCGCGTCGCGACGCCGATCTACAACGCCTGGTTCGCCTACAAGCGCAAGGATCGCGCGGCGGCGCTCGCCTGGGTCGAGCGCTGTGCGGCGACCGACTGGCAGCGGGCCGCGCGCGAATGGCTCGAGCGGCGCTGGCAGGCGCGCGTGAGCGTCGCGGCGGCGTAAGAGGTTTATCGTGACGCGTGATGACGAGGCGCAGCGCAAGGTTCTGCTCGACCGGATCGGCGCGAGCGATCTCGCGACGCTGAAGCGGCTCGCGGTTCTTCTCGACGATGTTTCCGAGAGCCCGGCCGACAGCGGACCCTCCTATCTGGATTATCTCGCCGCCGTCGCCGGCAGCGACGTACGCGGCCTCAGGAATGCCGAGAAATCCTATGGCAACAGCTGGAAGCGGCGCGGCGGCGTCGACACCTTCAACATGCTCGCGCGCAAATGGGACCGCGTCGAGAAGCGCCTCGCGACAAGCCGGGCGGACACGTCACCATACGATATTTTCGCGCACTTGGCCGCCGACACGAAGAGCGACGGCTTCATCGATGACGTGCGCGACCTGCGCCGCTACCTGATGCTGGCCGAGGCCGAGATCGCCGCGCGCGCGGCGGGAAATGCGGAGGACAGCGGCCGCGATTATCTCGATCAGCTCGAGCCGATTGCCAATTCGGATGTCGCGAACATCGAGGCGAAGGAGCGCGCGTACGGCAGCAGCTGGAAGCGTCGTGGCGGCATCGGCGCCTTCATGATGCTGGCGCGCAAGTTCGATCGCATCGAGCAGCGCGTATCGGCCGAGGTGGAGGGCGCGCAGAAGCACAATCTCTTCCAGCATATTGTCGCCGATCGTCGGGCGGAGCCCCTGCTCGACGACATCCGCGATCTGCGCCGCTATCTCATTCTGGTCGAGGCGGAAATGGCCGCGCGCGGCGTGATCGAGATCGGCACGGCGCGCGACAATCGCGAAAAGAGCTGAAGGCGTTCAGGCGCTTTCCGGCGGCAGGTCCTTCGCGCCGGCGGCAGCGAGCGCCGCGCGGCCGAAGTCGTTGCCGGGCTCGCGCCATAGCGTATGCACGTGGCTCACGCGGTCGCGCGTCGCGTACTCGATGGAGAGCGCGGGGCCGTGCAGGCGATAGTAGTGCAGGTCGCTTGTTTCGAACCCGCCGACCCATTCGAAGCGTAGAGCGTCGCGCGTTGCGCCCTCGAGGCGCGCCATCTGCGCCTTGGCGAGATCGTCCGGCAGGTTCGAGATATACGTTTCGGCAATGCCGAGCATGAGGTGGCGCTGCGTCTCGTTGTCGAGATCAGTGAAAGCGATGCCGCCGGGCTCGACGGCGACTTCGGCGCGGCGCGGCCCGGCGCGAACGTTGCTCGGCACGTCGCCCGCGCGACGCGTGCGCGCCAACTGCGCCTCGTCGAGATTGCGGACGAGATCGCGGCCGATGTAGTCCTCGCGATGGATGGGTGCGATGCCGGCGTACAAGCCGGCCGTGACTTCCATGGGATCGGCGCAGACGCAGTGCGGCGTCGCCGAGATCACGCGGTCGCCGATACTGGTGAAATTCAGTGAGAGGTGGTGGCCCTCGACGCGCCAGCCCCAGACGGCATCGGGCTCGGGCTTGCCGAATATCGCGAAGGCATAAGCGCCCTGTCCGCGGCCAAACTTGCGCGTCTCCTTGAGCACGGCCGCGAGCTTCATGACGCCCGTGGCTTTCTCGAAGCCAGTGCGGCTCAGCGAAGCGGCGAGGAGGTTCATCGCGAGCTTGTGCTCGCCGGCCGCCATGTCGTCGAGGGTGACGCCGGCGCGCTGACCCGGAACGTACGTCCAGCGGTGGCGCTCGGGCGCGTCGAAGGCAAAGGAGAGCTTATCGCGCACGTCCGGGCGGGAGCCGGCCAGGAGAACGGCGGCCGCGAGGCGCATGGCGTGTCCTGGAGGATACTCCGAGCCGGGCACCGGAGCCTCGGCCCATACGGCGAGGGGAAAGTTCGCGGAGAGGGTGGCGGCAGCGGCGAGCGCGCCGAACTCGCGGCGGCTCGGACGGCGCGGCGGTGGCCATTCGCTCGGCATGGAAGCCCTTGCTCCCTCCTCCAGCTCCTCAAGCCTAAAAGAACGGAGAGCGGAAAATCGTTCCCGCTCTCCGGCTCTATCGGATCAGGAGGTCGTGTACTTGACCGCGCAGCCGTAGGGGCGCGTCACGGCATTCTGCACCGGCTGGCCCTTGGTGACGGCGGCAATCGCGTCGCGGAAGTAGGGCGTTGCCTTCTCGAGGTCATCGGCGCGCGTCGAGGGGATCGAGTCGATGCCGCCCATGTAGACGAGGACGCCTTCGGCGTTGATGAGGAACATCTGCGGCGTCGTGCGTGCGTCGTACGCGCGGCCGACCTGGCCCTTGGGATCGAGCAGAACGGCGGTGGGCGCAGCCTTGCGGGTCTGCGTCAGCTCGTTGGCCTTGTCGGGCGTGACGTTGCCCTGCTCGCCCGGCGGCGAGGAGATCACGCTCAGCCACACGATACCGGCGTCGGCGGCCTGCTTCTGCAGCGACTGCATGTTGCCGGTGTTGTAGTGTTTGCGCACGTATGGGCAGTCGTGGTTCGTCCACTCGAGCGCGATGACCTTGCCGCGCAGATCGGCGAGGCTATGCGTCTTGCCGTTGCTGTCGACGGCGGTGAAGTCGGGCGCGGGCTTGTTGATCTGCGGCGCGGCAAATGCCGGGCGCGGCGCGAGCACGGTGAGGCCGCCGGCCGCAACAGCGGTCAGGCCCGCGGTCGTGCCGAGCATGAGCGTGCGCCGATCGAAGGGCAGGTCCGTGAGCGTTGTTTTGGATCGAATATCGGTCATTCCAAACCTCCTGTTTATCGGATGGACGGTGGGGCTATGGATGCAGCATTGCTGGCGCGCTCGAGCTCGCCGACCACGATGGTCTCGGTCAGCACGGGCGGAAGGACCACCGGGTCGCGCCCCCCGGCGGGATAAAAAGCGTAGAAGGGCAGGCCATCACGGTTGAATGAGCGCAGATAGGCGCCGATCTCGGGATCGCGGTTCGTCCAATCGCCCTTGAGATAGACGATGCCGCGATCGCGGAAGGCCTGCTGGATGGCGTCCGTCGAGAGCGTCGTGCGCTCGTTGACGAGGCAGGTGATGCACCACGCGGCCGTCATGTTGACGAACACGGGCTTGCCTTCCTTGCGCAATGCCGCGAGGCGCTCGTTGCTGAAGGCTTCGTAGTTGGCGGCGCCGGAGGCCGCCTCGGTGCGCGCCGCGGCGGAAGGGGCGCCGTCGAGCTGCACGAGCAGGCCGAGCGTGCCGGCGATTGCAGCCGTCGCGAGCCCGCGCGAGATCAGGCCGCGTCCGGCACCATGCTGCGCAATGCCGTACATCCATGCGGCGAGCGCGACGAGCAGCGCACCCGAGAGCGCGATCAGCACGCCGAAGTCGCCGATCTGCTGCGAGAGCACCCACACGAGCCACGCGGCCGAAGCGTACATCGGGAAGGCCATGGCCTGGCGGAGCCGCACCATCCACGCGCCGGGTCTCGGCAGCGCGCGGGCGAGCCCGGGGAAGATGCCGAGGAGCGCATAGGGCGCGGCGAGGCCGAGGCCCATGGCGAGGAAGATCAGCAGGCAAACATAGACGGGCGCCGTGAGCGCCGCGCCGATGGCAGCACCCATGAAGGGCGCGGTGCAGGGCGTCGCGACGATAACGGCGAGCAGGCCGGTGAAGAAGCTGCCGGCATGGCCCGATTTCTGCGCGAGGTGCTGGCCGGTGCCGCCGACGCCGAGACCGATCTCGAACACGCCGGAGAGATTGAGGCCGATGGCCAGCAGCAGCCAGCTCATGCCGGCGACGAAGAGTGGCGACTGGAACTGAAAGCCCCAGCCGACGGCCGTGCCGCCCGCGCGAATGCCGAGCAGCGTGCCGGCGAGCGCGGCGAAAGCGACGAGCACGCCGAGTGTGTAGAAGCCGCTCGCGAGACGCACCTCGCGCAAGGCACCGCCCGAGAGCTTCGCGATGGCCGTGGCCTTGATCGCGAGCACGGGGAAGACGCAGGGCATGAGATTGAGGATGAGGCCGCCGAGGAAGGCGAAGAGCATCGTCTGCCAGAGCGGCAGGTTTTCGATCACCGACGCGCCAGCTCCGGTGCGGCCTGAGGCGGCGACGGTGCTCGGGTTGATCGCGAACCAGCGCGTCACGCCGCCGCCGTCGGTCAGTGCGAGGAGCCCGTCGGCCTTCGCTTCAGGATTGAACGTCTGGCCTTTGGTGAGAGCGAGCGTCAACGCACCGTCCGCGAGCGAGAGCTGCTGGGGCGCCGCATGATCGATGACGCCCCAGGTCGCGGGATAGAAGTAGGCGCTCTTGACGGCAGCCGTGGTCAAGTCCGCTCCTTCGACCGTGAGAGCGAGAGCTGCGCCCTCGGGTGCGAGGCGGGCTGTCCACGGGCTCGGCAATGGCTTGCGCGCGTCGGCGGTCGCGAAGGCGGCCCTGATGTCGTCGTCGGCGGCGACTGCCGTCTCGCCTACCGGGATGTCGAGCGTGAAGGTGCCCTTCTCGGGAATGCACTCCCGCTCGCAGACGAGCCAGTCCGCCTCGGCGCGGACGGCGAACGGCTGTCCTGGCACCGCGTCGCGCGGCACGGTCACGGAGATCGGAAAGACGATCTCGTTCTCATAGCCGTAGTTCATGACCGGACCGGCGGGAATGCGGTCAGGGCCAGGCCATGCGATCTCGCCGGACGTCGCGCCATTGGGCAGGCTCAGGCGGATCTCGGGGGGTGCGCCGGCATCGCCTGAGTTCTTCCAGTACGTGTGCCAGTGCGGTGCGAGCTTCTGGCGGAGGCCGACGCGAAAGGTCTGGCCGGGAGCGACCTGAGCAGCATCGCTGATGAGGGTTGCCGTGACGCGGGGGCTCGTGGTGGCCGTGCTTTCGAGCGCCGAGGCCGGGATGACCGCCAACATCGGCGCGAGGAGTGTCGCCACCCCGAGGGCGAGGTTCAGCCGGCTCCTGCGATCGAACAGTCCGCTCATCCGTGCGATGGTTTCCGCTCCTCGGCTCGGGCGCGATGAGCCGAGCAGAACAATTCATTCACGAGCGCAATTATGTAACAAGAGGCTGTGACGCAAAGTAGGGCCAAGGTCTCACATCAGAACACAATGATGTGAGAGAAATCCGGGGCGTCGCGGCGCTCTTGCGCAAGTAAGTCAATGGCCTATGCAAGCTATGACGCTCGACACATGGGCCGCAATAGCAGAAATATGCCTCCGGACGCGCATCGGAGCATAAGGAAACGGCTCGGCACATGAACAAGATCACGCATGGTTCGCACTGGGGTGCTTTCACGGCTGTCGTCGAGGATGGCCGGGTGGTCGATATCGAGCCGGCCGCACGCGATACTGACCCCTCTCCCATCCTGCGTGGGATGCCGGAAGCCCTTTATCACGGTGTGCGCGTGGCGCGTCCGGCGATACGCAAGAGCTGGCTCGAAAAGGGCTACAAGGCGGGCGGCGGGGGACGCGGCGCGGAGCCGTTCGTCGAGGTGCCGTGGGACGAGGCGCTGGACATCGTCACGGGCGAGCTGAAGCGCATCAAGGCCGCGCACGGCAACGAGGCGATCTTCGCCGGCTCCTATGGCTGGGCGAGCGCCGGCCGCTTTCATCATGCCAAGACGCAGCTCCAGCGCTTCATGAACTGCTTCGGCGGCTACACGGGGCAGAAGCACAGCTATTCGCTCGCGGCCGGCCTGGCGATCCTGCCGCACATCCTCGGTGATCACCGGACCCTGAGGAACACCTCGTCCTGGGACGGCATCGCGGAGAACTCGAAGCTGTTCCTCGCCTTCGGCGGTTGCGGGACGAAGAACGCGCAGGTCGAGCCCGGCGGCTCGGGCGAGCACACGGCAGGGCCCTGGCTCGAGCGGCTCGCGAAAGCGGGCGTCGAGATCATCTCGATCACGCCCGTGCGCGACGACACGCCCGAGATCGCCAAGGCGACGTGGCTCCCGATCCGCCCGAACACCGATGTCGCGATGATGATCGGGCTCGCGCACACGCTCGTCGCCGAGGGGCTGCACGACAAGGAATTCCTCGCGCGCTATTCGGTCGGCTTCGAGCGCTTCGAGCGCTATCTGCTCGGGCGCGATGACGGCACGCCGAAGACGGCCGAGTGGGCCGCCGCGATCACGGGCATCGAGGCGCAGACGATCCGCGATCTCGCGCGGCGCATGGCCAAGGTGCGCACGATGATCGCGACGAGCTATTCGCTCCAGCGCGGCGACCATGGCGAGCAGACCTTCTGGATGACGGCCGTGCTCGGCGCCATCCTCGGGCAGGTGGGCCTGCCGGGCGGTGGCTTCGGCTTCGGCTATGGCTCCATGCACGGCCAGGGCAATCCGGTGACCGTCTACTCGGCGCCGTCGCTCTCGGCGGGCAGCAATCCGACGGGCAGCTTCATTCCGGTCGCGCGCATTTCCGACCTGCTGCTCAATCCAGGCAAGGGTTACGCGTTCGATGGCGAGGACCGCGTCTATCCCGACACGCGCATGATCTACTGGTGCGGCGGCAATCCCTTCCATCATCATCAGGACATCAACCGCCTCATCGAGGCGTGGCGGCGGCCGGAGACGGTCATCGTCAACGAGCCCTGGTGGACGGCGACCGCGCGCTTCGCCGACATCGTGCTTCCCGCGACAACGACGCTCGAGCGCAATGATGTCGGCGCGAGCTCGCGTGATCGCTTCATTATCGCCATGAAGAAGGCAGTCGATCCCGTCGGCGAAGCGAGGAACGACTACGATATCTTCCGCGCGCTTGCGCGCAAGGTCGGCGTGGAGCGGACCTTCACCGAAGGCCGCGAGGAGATGGATTGGCTGCGCCATATCTACGAGGTCGCGCGGCAGGATGCTTCGCGCGCCGGCGTCGAGCTGCCGAACTTCGACGTCTTCTGGCAGCAGGGGCATGCCGAGAGCCCCATGCCCGTGAAGCCGCACACCGTGCTCGCCGACTTCCGTGCCGAGCCCGCGGCAAAGAAGCTGAAGACGCCCTCCGGCAAGATCGAGATCTACAGCGAGCGCATTGCCGGCTTCGGCTACGACGACTGCCCCGGACATCCGGTGTGGATGGAGCCGCTGGAGTGGCTCGGCTCCGAGAAGGCGAGCAAGTATCCGCTGCACATGATGTCCAATCAGCCGGCAGGAAAGCTGCACTCGCAGATGGACTTCGCGGGCGAGAGCCTCGGCCTGAAAATCAATGGCCGCGAACCGGTGCTGATCAATCCGCAGGACGCCGAGCGCCGCGGCATCGGCCAGCACGATCTCGTGCGCATCTTCAATGAGCGGGGCGCGACGCTTGCTGCAGCGGTGCTCACCGACGGCGTCATGCCGGGCGTGATCCGTCTCTCGACCGGCGCCTGGTACGACCCCAAGGAGCCGGGTCGCATCGGTGCGCTCGACAAGCACGGCAATCCGAACGTGCTGACGCCGGACAAGGGTACGTCGAAGCTCGGGCAGGGTCCGATCGCGCATACGGCGCTCGTCGAGATCGAGCGCTTTGACGGCGATCCGGGCGAAGTAACCGTCTTCGCGCCGCCGGCCATCGAGCGGGCGGGCTGAGCAACGATGACGACCAGCAGCATGGCAATTCCGTCCTTCGATCTCGCCGGGAAGCGCGCGCTGATCACGGGCGGCAGTCGCGGCATCGGGCTTGCCGCCGCCGAGGCACTGGCCGCTTTCGGCGCGCACGTGACGCTGCTCGCGCGGCCCTCGGCGGATCTCGAAGCGGCTGTCGCTCGGATGAAGGCGGAAGGCCGCAGCGCAGAGGCGCTCGAGCTCGATGTGAACGACACGGCGGGTGTGCGCGCGGCCATCGAGAAGCGCGATCCCTACAACGTTCTGGTCAACAACGCCGGCACCAATCAGCCGGTGACCTTCCTCGACGTCACCGAAGCGCAGTACGACACGATCATGACGCTCAACGTGCGCGCGGCATACTTCGTCGCGCAGGCTATCGCGCAGAGGCTCGTCGCCGCCGGCCAGCAGGGCTCGATCATCAATGTTTCCTCGCAGATGGGGCACGTCGGCGCCGCAACGCGCACGGTCTACTGCGCCTCGAAATGGGCCATGGAAGGCATGACGCGCGCCATGGCGGTCGATCTTGCGCCGCATGGCATCCGCGTGAATACGATCTGTCCGACGTTCGTCGAAACGCCGCTCGCGCGCCGCATGCTGGAGAATGAGAAGTTCCGCGGCGAGGTGCTGACCAAGATCAAGTTCGGCCGGCTCGGGCAGGTCGGCGATCTCACTGGCGCCTTCGTGTATCTCGCGTCGGATGCCTCATCCCTCATGACGGGCACGTCGATGATTATCGACGGCGGCTGGACGGCCGACTGACGCCTCGGGCAGGGTTGGCGGGACTATCCCAGGCTGGCGGAATGGCGCTCGAGGTGCTTAGATTGCGCTTCCAACTCCAAAAAAAACAAAGAATGAGGAAGCGACCATGGCCATCAGCATTCGTCAGCTCCACACGCATTTCGTGGCCGATGTGGACGGCGTCGATCTCTCGCGGCCACTCGGCGCCGAGACGATCAATACGCTCAACGATGCGATCAACCGCTACGCCGTGCTGGTCTTTCACGGCCAGTCTCTCGACGACGATCAGCTTCTGGCGCTTGGGCGCACGTTCGGCAGTGTCGCGCCGCCGCGCAATCACCGCGCCGGCCATCGCCTCCAGCATGCCGAGGTCGCCGATATCTCGAACCTGAATGTCAACAACGAGGTGCGCGCGCGCGACGATCATCGCCGGCTCGACGCTCTCGGCAATCAGCTCTGGCATTCGGACGCTTCGTTCCGTCCGATCTCGGGCGCGCTCTCCATGCTGCACGCGCATATCGTTCCGCCCAAGGGCGGCGATACGCTCTTCGCCGATCTGCGCGCGGCGTACGATGACCTCGATGACGAGACGAAAGATCTGATCGACGGGCTCGTCACGGAGCATTCGATCTTCAATTCGCGCGGCCAGCTCGGTCATACGGATTACACCGATGCCGAACGCGCGGCGCTGCCCTCGGTGCGCCATCCGCTCGTGCGCATTCATCCCGGTTCGAAGCGCAAGACGCTCTACATGGGCTCGCATGCCTCGCACATCATCGGCTGGCCGACACCGGAAGGGCGCCTGCTGCTGCGAGAGCTGACCGAGCACGCCACACAGAAGCAGTACGTGCATGCGCACAAATGGCAGGTGGGCGATCTCGTGGTCTGGGACAACCGCTGCACGCTCCATCGTGGCGCGCGATACGACGATGCCAACTATCGGCGTGATCTGAGGCGCGTCACGACGCAGGACATGGACTCGCTCGGCGACAATCCCGGGCTCGTCGCAGCGAGCTGACAGGAATGCTGGAGCCGATGCGCCCGGCACGCATCGGCCCCGCACTTCGGGATGCCTGGCGCATCCCTCAGTAGTTCGTCACGCGCTTGCAGCTGCCGCGGCCGGCTTTACCCTGGCGGCGCTTGCGTTCGAGCTCGCGCTTGCAGCGCCGCTCGGCGCGGTTGCACGCCCACTTCTTCTTCGCGGCCCAAGCATGGCCATCCGCCATCACCTTCCCCATGGGATCGATCGCGTAGTAGAGACAGGATGGGCGCGCTTCCGCCGGCTGGCTCAGCATGAGGTTCGTGCCCGCGATAGACGCGATCGCCGCCGCGCCGAGCATCATTGTCCGCCAAAGCATGTTCATTTCTCCATTTGCCGAAAGGCCGTGAGCGGCCCTGCACGCTTGGTCGCGGCGGCATGGCAGATGGTTCGAAGCCGATGATTGGAATGATTATAAATTCGCGCACGGCAAAGCGGCGCCACATGGTCGCGGCGTGGTGGACGTTCTGGTCTTTCTTTCCGTTGCGAGTATAGATATACGGAGCGCGCGGGCGCAGCATGTCGCGCCGCGAGGCCAGCTCACGGGCGGGCAAGCGTCCTCATGGACCGAGCTAGCGGATGATCTTCGAAGGCTATTCGTTGGAGCCCCGGTGGTGGTGGTGGCGGCGCGTCATCGCGTCGGCGTTCATCGTCACGGGGCTGCATGCGGGCCTCGTCGCCTATGCCTACCTGATGCCGGCGCCGGAGGAAGTGACGGAGGAGGCTCAGGGCGCCTTCATGCTGGAGCTTGCGCCCTTGCCCGTCGCGGCTGCCGCCGATGCCGCCGCGCCCGGACCCACGGCCGAAGTGACGCAACCCCAGATCGACGAGAAGAAGCCGACCGAGGAAGTGCCCGAGGTGAAGCCGCCCGAGGAGGTGCCGCTTCCCGTCGCGCCCGAGCCCGAGCTCGCCATGCCGATCCAGAAGCCGATCGAGGAGCCCAAGGAAGAAAAGGAAGAAGAGGAAAAGCCGATCGAGAAGGTCGAGGTCAAAGAGGAAAAGAAGGAGGACGAGCCCGAGGTCCAGGAGGCCAAGCCGCAGGAAGCCATGGTTCAGGCGGGTGGCCCGCCCACGCCTTCCTCGACGCCGGCACCGAAGACGGCGGCGCAGCGTCAGGGAACGACCGACCGCCCTTCGGACGAGGTGATGACGTGGTCGAAGGCCCTGATGAACCATCTCGGCCGCCATCGGCGCTATCCGGCGGAGGCGCGCCAGGCCGGTCATCAAGGTGCGGTTCAGGTGCGCTTCACGATCGACCGCAAGGGACAGGTGATCTCGGCGCAAGTGGTCAAGGCCTCGCGCAGTACCTCGCTCGACGCGGAGGCCGTCGCCATGCTGAAGCGGGCGTCGCCAGTGCCTCAGCCGCCCGGAGATTTTGGCGGTGAGACGGTCGAGCTCGTCATTCCGATCGAGTTCACCATCAAGTAGGGCGCGCATCGCGCCGACGCAGCAGATGCGGCCCGATATCGGCGAGCGTCCTGCAGCCCGTGAGCGCCATCGCGGCCTCGAATTCATCGCGCAGAAGCCGCAGCACGTGCGCGACGCCCATGGCGCCGTTGACGGCAAGTCCGTAGACGATCGGGCGACCGATCATCACCGCCGTCGCACCGGAGGCGAGTGCCTTGAGCACGTCGGTGCCGCGCCGGATGCCGCCGTCGACGAGGATCGGGACGCGGCCGCCGACACGCTCGGCAATTTCAGGAAGGACATCGATCGTCGCCGGGACCGTGTCGAGCGTGCGCCCGCCATGGTTCGAGATCGCTATTGCCGCGGCTCCACTCTCGAGCGCGCGGGTCGCGTCGTCCGCGCTCATGATCCCCTTGAGAACGACCGGCAGCTTTGTGCTTTCGCGCAGCCACGCGATGTCGCGCCAGCTCGGCGCGATGGCCATGAAGTGATCGAAGATCATGCTGTCGAGGCCGGGCGCCGGCGCCGGATGAGGTCGCGCAAGGCCGCGCAGGTTCTCGGGCGTCAGCTCATGCGGTAGACGGAAACCCGCGCGAAGCTCGCGATTGCGCACGCCGCTGACCGGCGCGTCGACCGTCACGACCAGGGCCTCGTATCCCGCACTCTCGGCACGACGGACGAGACGCAAAGTATCCTCGCGCTCGGGCTGCATGTAGAGCTGAAACCAGCGGCATGTCTCGCCGGCAGCCGCGGCAGCCTCCATGCTGAAGCTGGCGAGCGTGCTGAGGACCATGCCGGCGCCTTGTGCCGCGGCTGCCATCGCCGTCGCGCGCTCGCCGTCGGGATGCGCGAGCCCCTGATGCGCGACCGGCGCGACGAAGATCGGATGCGCGTAGGTGCGCCCTAAGAGGCTCAGGCGTGCGCTGCCGCCCGGGCCGCCATTGAGCACGCGCGGCAGCAGCATGAGGTTGTCGAACGCTGAGCGATTCCACTGCAGTGTCAGCTCGTCGGCAGCGCCGCCCGAAACATAGGCCCACGTGCCCGGCGCGAGGCGCTCGGCTGCGAGCATCTCGTAGTCGGCGAGGCAGAGAGGTGATGGCTCAGGCAGCGTGCTCATCCGGCGAGCCTCGCACGCGTCATGGTCCTTCGCAAAGGCCCGATGGCCGCAGGCAAGCTTCGAAATCGCCAAACGGCCCCGCGATCGGCGGGGGTTGCGCATGATCGCGGCAGGGCCGATGCTCCGACCTCGCGCCGCCACGAGGTCATGCCATGCTGAAGCTCTACTTCTCGCCCTTTACCAGCTCTCTCGCGACCCACATCGCCCTGATCGAAGCGGGAGCCGCCTACGAGCTCGACGCTCGCCTCATGGACAAGCAGGAAACGCGCACGCCCGCGTATCTGGCCATCAATCCGAACGGCAAGGTGCCGGCGCTGCTCACCGACGGCGGCAATATCCTGACGGAGGTGGCGGCGACGCTCTACTATATCGCGCGCAAGCATCCGGCGGCCGGCCTCTGGCCCGAAGGCGATCTCGAAGCGGAGGCGCAGGTCATCTCGTGGATGTCGTTCGCCGCGTCCACGATGCACGGTTCCCGCGCGCGAGGTCCTGAGCACGTCGCCGAAGCCTTCAAGGTCGCGAACCTGCGGCTCGGCGACCGCGAATGGGCGATCGGGCGCTACTCGATCGCGGACATTCACCTGTTTCGCGTGTACTGGCGCTTCCGGCCGGGCATGGATGCGCCCATGGGCACCTATCCCGCGCTCGAAGCACACCACGCGCGGATGCTCGCGCGCCCGGCCGTGCAGAAGGCTCTGGAAATCGAGAAGAAGTACGCGGCATAGCGCGCGCTGGCCGAGAGCCTACGAGGACTCGCTCAGCGGTGCGGCCTCCTTGCGGATGGTCTTCTCGTCGAGTGCGGCAGAGCAGAGCTCGATGAAGCGATAGGCGTAGCGCCGCAGATAGCTGCCGCGCCGCACGGCAATCCAGGTCGTGTTCGGCGGAAACAGATCGTCGGCCGGCAAGAGCCGCAGTGGCTGGTCACGCCGCGCATCGAAAGCCATGGAGGCGATGATGCCGACGCCGAGGCCGAGACCGACATAGGTCTTCAGCACATCGGTATCCATGGCCGACATCACGACATCGGGCGACAGGCCTGCGTCGTGAAAGGCCTTATCGATGTTGCCGCGGCCGGTAAAGCCGTCGTGGTAGGTGATGATCGGGTACTCCGCGAGCGTCTCGAGCGTCAGCGGCCCCGCGCGGCACAGCGCATGACCTTCCGGCACGACAATGCCGTGATGCCAAGTGTAGTAGGGGAATGTCGCGAGCTGCGGCGTGAGCGCGAGCGTCTCGGTTGCAATGCCGATCTCGGCCTGGCTGCTGAGCAGCATATCCGCGATCTCCGGTGGGCTGCCCTGATGCAGGACGAGGTGCACCTTGGGAAAGGCCTTCATGAACGACTGCACGACACCTGTGAGTGCATAACGCGCCTGCGTGTGCGTCGTCGCGATCGTCAGCTTGCCCTCGTCCTGATCGGCGTACTGCTGGCTGAGCTTCTTGATATTCGCGGCATCGACCAGAATGCGGTCGACGATCGCGGCGAGCTCCTTGCCGGGCTCGGTCAAGCCGAGCAGGCGTTTGCCGCGGCGAATGAACAGCTCGACGCCGAGCTCGCCTTCGAGGTCGCGGATGTGCTTGCTGACGCCGGACTGCGACGTGTAGAGCGCGCCGGCGACCTCGGTCAGATTGAAGTTCTGCCGCACGGTCTCGCGGATGATGCGCAGTTGCTGGAAGTTCATGAGCCTGTCGCCACTATTCGCCTGCAGCGATGCGCGCGGTACGGCGCGATCGAAACTGCCGGGCTGCCATCACGGTTCCACTCTGATAGACGCGCGACAGCGCCGGGAGCGTTGCCGCTTCCAGGGCCTGGATCGTCGCTGCACTGGTGATCTCGAAGCTCGTGAAGCCAGCGCGCAGCATGAGCGGGAGCTGGTCGAGCAGCACGTCTCCCGTCGCCCTGATATCGCCTGTGTGCCCTGCGTCGCGGAGACGCCGTGCCGTCGAGTAAGCGCGGCCGTCGGTGAATTTCGGGAATGCGAGCGCGATCACGGCGAGGCGCGCGATATCGTCGGCGATGAAATCGAGCGCTTCGGAGGGTTGCACGGCAATGCCGATCGGAACGCCGAGCGCCGCGAGCGTCGCCTGTTCCGCGCGCCAGCGTGCAAGCGTGATGATGGCATGGCCGGCAATCGGAAAGGCGATGTCATCGCTGATGGCTCGCCACGAGTCCGAGACGAACCCGCTCGCGGTCCAGAGGCGCGGCTCGGTCGTCGCGGGCTTGAGCGGGCTCAGAAGGGGCGCGGGTTCAGACATGAGCTTCCCCGCTGCTGCCGCGAGCGCTCCTGCGCGCGGGTTCCGGACCATAAAGCGCTTCGCGGAAGGGCGTCTTGCCGATGCGCCGGTAGGCGGCGAGGAACGATTCCGATCGATCTAAGCGCAGCTCGAGATATGTCCCGACGATCTTCTCGATGGCATCGGGCACGGCTTCAGCCGTGAAGCTCGGCCCGACGATGTCTCCGACGTCCGCATCGTCCTTGGGGCTACCGCCGAGTGTGATCTGGTAGTGCTCGGTGCCCTTCTTGTCGACGCCCAGAATGCCGATGTTGCCGGCGTGGTGATGGCCGCAGGCATTGATGCAGCCGGAGATGTTGAGGCGCAGCGCACCGATGTCCTCGACGTGTGCGGGATCGGCGAAGCGTTTCGCAATTTCCTGCGCGATCGGAATCGAGCGGGCATTGGCGAGATTGCAGTAGTCGAGACCGGGGCAGGCGATGATGTCCGTGATTAGCTCGGTATTGGCTGTCGCGAGACGCTCGGCGACGAGCGCATCATAGATGCGTGCCAGATCGGCGACGGCCACTGTCGGCAGGACGAGGTTCTGCTGATAGCTGACGCGGATCTCGTCGTGGCCATACTTCTCGGCGAGCGCCGCGACGGCTTCCATCTGCTCGGCGGTCGCATCGCCTGGCACGCGGCCGGGTTCCTTGAAGGAGATGTTGACGATGGCGTAGCCGGGCGTGCGGTGCACAAGCGTGTTCGTACGGAGCCAGCGCGCGAAGGCCGGATCTGTCGTGCGCCGCGCCTCGATGCTCGCGTCCTTCTGCGGCCGTGGTTGCAGCCGGCGTGGTGCGAAGTAGGCAGCGATACGTTTCAGCTCTTCTTCCGGAAGATCGATCGACGGCGCATCCAGCGTCGCCCATTCGGCGTCGACCTGACGGCGGAACTCGTCGATGCCGAGAGCATTGACGAGGATCTTGATGCGCGCCTTGTATATGTTGTCGCGCCGGCCATGCAGATTGTAGACGCGCATGATCGCTTCGAGATAGGAGAGCAGGCGCGCGCTTGGAACGAAGTGCGCGATCTCCTGGGCGACGTAGGGCGTGCGCCCCTGGCCGCCGCCGACATAGACGCGGAAACCCGTTTCGCCCTTTGCGCTCTTCACGATCCTGAGCCCGACGTCATGAAAGAGGATCGCGGCGCGATCTTCGGCCGCGCCTGTGACGGCAACCTTGAATTTTCTCGGCAGGAACGAGAATTCCGGGTGGATCGTTGACCACTGCCGCAGGACCTCGGCCCAGATGCGCGGATCCTCGATCTCGTCGATCGCGATGCCGGCATAGGGATCGGCGGTGACATTGCGGATGCAGTTGCCGCTGGTCTGGATGGCGTGCATCTCGACTTCGGCAAGCGCATCGAGGATGTCGGGCGCATCGGCGAGTTTGATCCAGTTGAACTGGATGTTCTGGCGCGTCGTGAAGTGGCCGATGCCGCGGTCCCATCGTCGCGCGATCATCGCGAGCTGGCGGAGCTGGCGCGCCGAGAGCACGCCATAGGGGATCGCGATCCGCAGCATGTAGGCGTGGAGCTGCAGATAGAGGCCGTTCTGCAGCCTCAGCGGCTTGAATTGCTCTTCCGTGAGGTCGCCGGTGAGGCGGCGCTCGACCTGGTTGCGGAACTGCTTCGCGCGCTCGGCGACGAAGCCGTGGTCGAACTCGTCATAGCGGTACATGGTGGCAGACCCTTCAGACGGTTGGCGTGCCCGCGGCGCGGATTTTCTCGCGCACGGAGAGCGCTTCCGGACGTCCATCGACGATGCCGACGTCGAAGGCATAGACAGCCGTGACCTCGCTCCGCTCGACGGCGGCCAGCGCCAGCTTCTCGAGGGCGGCGCGCGCATCGGCGTCGGCGGCGACAGTGGCTTCGGCAAGCTTCCCGACCCAGGTGCCGTCATCCTTCAGATAGACGATGGCGCCTGTGCGCAGAACATTGGCAGTGACGACACTAGGCATGCGCGACCTCGCGGTGATCCGCTTGCGGTGCGCGCCGAGCAAGCCGCTCGATGGCGCCGGCCGCGTCGAGACCCGCGACCTCGCCAATGATCAGCAGCACCGGACCGCTCAGATCGAGGCGCGTTGCGGGTGACGCGAGGACATCGAGCGTGGTGGAGATGCGACGCTCGCCTTCTTGCGAAACGCGCGCGGCGAGGATCACCGGCATCGCCGGCGACCACCCTGCGTCGATCAGCGTGCGAGCGAGCACGCCCGATGTCGCGAGGCCCATGTAGACGGCAAGCGTTGCGCCCTGCCGCGCGAGCGCGGCAAGATCGACTTGGCCGAAATCGGGTGCGCCATCGCCTGCGGCGTGCCCCGAGATGAATGTCACCGAGCGCGCGAAATCGCGATGCGTGAGCGGGATCTGCAGCGATGCGGCAGCCGCCGTCGCCGCGGTGATGCCGGGGATGACCTCGGCCGCAATGCCCGATGCGCGCAGCATCTCGATCTCTTCTCCACCGCGGCCGAAGATCGAGGGATCGCCGCCCTTGAGGCGCACGACCGTTTTGCCCTCGCGTGCGAGGGTTGCGAGCAGGGCATTGATCTCGGCTTGCGTCTTCGAGTGGCGGCCCTTGGCCTTGGTGACGGAAATGAGCTGCGCCTCGCGGCGGGCGTGGTCGAGCACGGCTTCGCCCATGAGCCCATCGTGCACGATGACGTCGGCGGATTTGAGTGCGCGGACGGCCTTCAGCGTCAGCAGCTCCGGATCGCCGGGACCGGCGCCGACGAGGATCACGCGTCCGGCTTGCGACGCGTCAGCAGCGCGATTGAAGAGTCCGGTCTCGATGATCGCGCGGCCGCGTGTTTCGTCGCCCGCAAGAATGACGTCCGCAGCGGTGCCGCCAAAGACAGCATCCCAGAACGCGCGCCGGCTTGCGCCGGGAGCGATCGCGCGCGCTACCGCGGCGCGATAGTCGCGCGCGATGTCGGCGAGGCGGCCGAGGCGCGGATGCAATGCCTGCTCGATGACGGCGCGGAGCCGCGTTGCAAGCACCGGCGCGGCGCCCTCGGTGCCGATCGCCACTGTCACCGTGCCGCGGTCGACGATCGCCCCGAGGGCGAACGTCGACAGATGCGGCCGGTCCGGCACGTTGACCGGAACGCCGAACGATCGTGCGAGCTCGGACAGGCGCGCGTCCTCCGCATCGTTCTCCGTCGCCGAAATCGCGAGCGGCCGGCCGGGCAGCGTCTCCCATAGCGTGGCCGGGTCGAGCCGCTCGACGCGTCCTTCGTCGATAAGCGGGCGGAAGCCCTCGGCGAACTGCCCAGCCGCAACGGCAACTTTCTCGGCGCGCTTCAGCAGGAGGCGCGTTTTGCTCAGAGCCAGATCGCCGCCGCCGACAACGAGAGGTGCGGCGCCGCCGAGGTCCACAAAGATCGGAAAGCTCGCCATAGTCTCACCCAGCCACCCAATAGGTTTGCAAAACGAGGCTGTCGGGCTGGAGCTCGAACTCGAGGCCGTCCATCTCGTCGGTCGTCTCGATCTGGCAGGCAAGGCGGGAGGTCTCGTCCGCCGTCGGGATGTCGTCGAGCCTGGCAAGCTCCTCATCCGTCGGTGCGGGCAGGACGTGCTGCCAGCGCGCCGGAACGCGGATGTGGCACGTGCCGCAGACGCAGGCGCCGCCGCATTCGGCCTTCACCGGAAACCCGTACATCCGCAGGAGGTCGAGCAGGCGCAGGCCCGCGATCGCGTCCCGCTGGAAATGGCTCCCGTCGGCCAGATGGATGTGGATTTTCAGGATCTTATCATCGCCCTGCGAGGGCGCGAGACTGTCTGGCGCATACATGACAAGGCTCCGTTCAAGGAGGTCTTGCTTATATGGAATTATTTTCCATTGCTACAGAATAAATAGCACTTTGATAGAATAAAATTTCATATGCGGCCTTCTTGAGGATCAGAACACCGCCTGGGAGCGCGCGTGCTGAGCTCTGGTGCGACGCGTGGCTTTTGACGGCAGCGTCCAGATCACGCCGAGGCTGCCGCGCAAAGAGGGCTATTGCGAGCGGGGGACATTGTTTTCGACGACCCCTGATAGGCGACGAGATCAAGGGAGGCTTCTGCGTCGGTCACGCCGCCGTTGGCCATCCGGAAGATCCAGACGAACTGAAGCAGGCCGCAGTACAATCAGATATGACCGACCGTGCGCTTGGCGATGTGCGCTGCATAAGCTCGCCGATGAGATCGAGAGCGTTGAGGGGTGGCAGTGCTGTGATCAGGCCAACTGCCAGCCATGGCCACCATGGCCGTAGAAAGCGAACGCTGGCGCACCGCTATCCATGACGAAGGCGCCGATGGCATTGGTCGACCCTTGATGCCATAGGATATCGTACGTTCCGTCCCCGCTGTAGTCGCCGGTGCCTGCGACCGCCCAGCCATCGCCACCGTTATTGTAGTACGCAAAGGCCGGTGTGCCGGAGTCCATGATGAAAGCGCCCACGGCGTTGGTTGCCGCATAGTGCCAAAGGATGTCGTCCGTGCCATCACCGGAGAAGTCGCCGGTGCCTGCCACTGCCCATCCGTCACCACCGTTGCCATAGAAGGCGAAAGTCGGTGTGCCGGAGTCCATGATGAACGCGCCGACGGCATTGCTTGACGATTGGTGCCATAGGATGTCGGTTGTTCCATCGCCGGTAAAATCGCCTGTCCCGACGATCTGCCAGCCATCCCCGCCACTGCCGTAGAAGGCGAACACAGGCGCGCCACTGTCGAGAACGAATGCGCCGATCGCATTGGTGCCGGCATGGTTCCAGAGGATGTCGTCGGTGCCATCACCCGTGAAGTCACCGGTTCCTGCAATCGTCCAGCCGTCGCCACCTGTACCGTAGAAGGCGAAAGCCGGCGCGCCGCTGTCGAGGATGAACGCACCGAGGGCGTTAGTTGACGGAGCATGCCAAAGAATGTCGGTCGATCCGTTGCCGCTGAAGTCACCGGTGCCGGCAATCTTCCATCCACCACCGCCGTGGCCATAGAAGGCAAAGGCGGGCGCGCCGCTATCCATGTGAAATGAGCCGACAGCGATGTTGTCCGCTCGCGTCCACAGGATGTCACTGGTGCCATCGCCGGTGAAGTCCGAGAGTGGTCTCAGCGTGGGCGGCAATGGCGCTTGAGGTTCAGGAACGAACGGCTCGGTCGGCAACGCTTCAATATCCTTGGGGCCGAGTTCATCCGCTGCGCCATGCCACAACTCGCCGAAGTATTCGCCGAGCCGATCCGAGACTGGCAGCGTGGACGCCATGATGTCGTCAAACACAGTTCCGGCGCCTGCGCGCACATATAAGCGCACGTCGTCGAAATAAGATGTCGTCAATGCGCCGACAACCGGATTGCCCTGCGTGAGAAAGAGTTCGGCGGCATCAACGAGCAAAAGGCTGGAGTTTACAAAGAGCGCCTTCGATTTATTCGGGGCCTCGCTAACCTCGATTGCGTGTGCGACAATCCCCTTGATGCCGAGATACCAATCCAAGGCTGGCGCCAATTCTTCGGGGATCGTCTCGCCGCCCGTCAGCTCATCCCATAGCGCCAAGGCGTCCACAACTGCCGACATCGAGTCGAGCGCCCATTTGAAGCCGGCAGCCGCCTGGATGCTTCCCAAAGACACATCGATTTCATTGAAGACAAGCTGCTCAATGCGATCTTGAAGAATATCCTCGCCGTTGACGCTTGAAACGCTGAATTTGAAATATTCGCCTTCCCCCAAGAATATCTGCTTGAGGCTCAGGCTGAATTCTTTGTCATAAGACGAATAGTCGCCCGACCAGCGCACCGTATCGAAGCCCGCACCGCCCGTGATCTCGTTGTCGCCGCCCTCGGTGGCGCCGGCCTCAACGCTGTCCACGCCGTAAATCGTGTCGTCGCCATCGCCGCCAAAGAGGAGATCATCGCCGAGCCCACCACTTAGATGATCATTTCCATCGCCTCCGTAGAGGATGTCATTTCCATCGCGGCCGTAGAGGTGGTCATCGCCTTCCCACCCGTCTATCCGGTCATCGCGATCGCCACCCCAAACATGATCATCGCCCCGCCCAGCATTGAAGGTCACTGAACTGGCCCACTGCATTGTTTGATATGGGACCGGCAGGGACGTAGCCAAATTTGGCAGCACGACCCAATCGTTGCCGCTGAGCGCTGCATAAGTCGGCGCTCCATTCTCAATGGCATCTGCCTGCGCCGCAGTCAGATTGTTAAAGTCCACCAAGTCCGCGTCTAAAGTGAACAGACCGGAAGGGCTCCAATCGTCCGGATATGTCAATAGCGCCCAAGCCCAATCGGTCCAGCTGACGGTTCGCCAATTACCTGGAGGAGCAGCATCAAATTTGGTATCCGATAGGTAACCACCAATAAGATTTTCTGGCGGTGCCTCTGTGCCAACTTCGTAGAAATCTATTACGTTTACTGTGTAAATCCAGGTCTTCCACGTCGCGTGGACTATGCTACCAGGCTGTTCTACCCACCATTCTGTTGCGAAGCCCGCATAAGGCAGTCGCTGTAGGCCCCATGGATAATATGCGTATCCGGGATAGACGGGACCTCCAGGGAAATTCCATTGACCAGACGCAACAAATAGAGCTTTGGGGCCGGCTAAACTCCATCCCCCTTGCTGATCTTCGATGACCATATCGAAATCAAAAAGAACCCAATATTCTGTCATAAGAAATTCCCCGAATACTAGAGCAATGGGTTCAACAGAGCACATTCGATGGCAGCTGCCAAGACTTGCCGAAGTCTCCGACATCGCAACTGTAGGAGCTTCACCAGCATCCGTGCGCGCAACATTTTCACGTAGAGCCGGGACTGCTGAAATTCAGGAAGCACTGGCGCATTGTGGGCAGCAGCGCGAGCGATGGTTGCCGACCACCCTCGCCGGTCTGAAGCAACTCGCCATCCTTTTAGGCGAAGCACGCCGTTATTGGCGACGAGATCGAGCCGCATTCGACTCGTTGTTGGAATGGGAGCAAGCACGCTGCAACAAAGCGCGTAAATCGTACGGCACTCTAAATGTCCGAGATTTGGTGATGCCGAGGTGCGACGGAGGCCGGCTATGGATGTTGCGAAACTTCTCTAAGATATTGAGTTATCTGGTGAGCGGGGTGGGGATCGAACCCACGACCATCTGATTAAAAGTCAGATGCTCTACCACTGAGCTACCCGCCCTCAGACTGCAATTGCCGAGCCGTGATTACAGGGCTTTGGCAGGGATGGCAACGCCGGAGACCCCGCACAGGACCGGACGACGCGGCAGGCCTAGCCGGCCACCCGCGCGGTCTGGGCGTGGGCCCGCTTTTCACGGCGGCGCTGGACGGAGGAGGCAATGCCCATGGCCTCGCGGTATTTGGCAACCGTCCGGCGCGCGATGTCGATGCCCTCGCGTTGGAGATTGTCGACGATCTGGTCGTCGGACAGCACCGCGTTCGACGTCTCGGCATCGATGAGCAGCTTGATGCGGTGACGCACCGACACCGAGGAGTGCGCAAAGCCGTTGTCCACCGAGGCGATCGCCGAGTTGAAGAAATACTTCATCTCGAAGATGCCGCGGTTCGTGGCCATGTACTTCGACGAGGTTACGCGGCTCACCGTCGATTCGTGCATCTTGATGGCGTCGGCGACGGTCTTCAGATTGAGGGGTCGCAGATGCTGCACGCCGTGCACCAGGAAGGCGTCCTGCTGGCGCACGATCTCCTCGGCGACGCGCAAGATCGTGCGGGCGCGCTGGTCGAGGCTCTTGACCAGCCAGTTCGCCGTGTTCAGGCACTCGAGCAGGAATTCCTTGTCGCGCGGCTGCGATCCGGCAGTGCGCGAGACGCGCGTGTAGTAGGCGCGATTGACGAGGACGCGCGGCAAGGTCTCGCTGTTGAGCTCGACGTGCCAGCTGCCGTCGTTCGCGGGGCGGACGAGAACGTCGGGGATGACGGTCTGCACGGGCGATCCGCCGAAGGCGTTGCCGGGCTTGGGATTGAGAGCGCGGATCTCACCGATCATGTCGGTGATGTCCTCCATGTCGGCGCCGAGAATGCGCTTGAGCTGGCGCAGATCGTGCGTCGCGAGCAGCTCGAGGTTTTCTAGCAGCTTTGCGATCATCGGATCGTAGCGGTCGCGCTCCTTGAGCTGGAGCGCGAGGCACTCCTTGAGCGAGGTCGCCATCACGCCGGGCGGATCGAAGGTCTGGAGTTTCGCGAGAACCGATTTCACCTGGCCGAGCGGTGCGCCGATGCGGTCGGC
Source organism: Pseudomonadota bacterium (assembly GCA_023387235.1). Taxonomy (GTDB): domain Bacteria; phylum Pseudomonadota; class Alphaproteobacteria; order Rhizobiales; family Hyphomicrobiaceae. The sequence goes on along the minus strand of JAEWIJ010000097.1, from coordinate 32,366 downwards.
GAGCTCGCCCAAGTCGGCGCGCACGTAGCCCGCATCATCGACGAGATCGATGAGATAGCCGCCGATCATGCGCTCGACGGGATCGCCGATCGCGAGCTGGAGCTGGCCCGAAAGGTGATCGCGGAGCGAGAGATCGCTCGTGAGGATGGATTCGAGATCGGCCTCTTCGCCGCCGCCGAGCAGGCCGGGCTGGCGGGCGCCGGACCACGCACTGCCTGCGAGCAGCGCGGCGATGTCCTGCGGGCTCTCCTCGGCGAAGGCGACGTCGCGGTCGACATCGAGATCCTGCGTGGGGGCGGTGGTGTCGCCGATCAGGTCGAGGCGGTCGGAAGCTGAGCCGTCACCGTCGCCAAAGGTGCCACCGTCGCCGAAATCGCCGTCGTCCCCGTCCGATCCGCTGTCCTTGTCGTAGGTGCTCTCGGCCGGGCTGGCGGAGCCGTCGTATTCCTCGTCGCGCTCTAGCAGGGGATTGCGCTCGAGCTCGGCATCGACGAACTCGTTGAGCTCGAGATTGGAGAGCTGCAACAGCTTGATCGCCTGCTGCAGCTGCGGCGTCATAACGAGCTGCTGGCTCTGGCGGAGCTCGAGCTTCGTTGTAATCGCCATACGAACTTTCCCCAACCCTTGCTCCGCGATGCCCTACACCGCAGAGCCAACTCGTCGGTCGTCCGCAGCTTCCACTGCCCGCTGCGTGCCGTCACTGTGGGGGGCACTGTAGCCCAGAATCGTAAACAGCATTGCGCGATAAGACGTCATTCTGCCTATCGGGGCGCCCCGATCCGAGGCAGTGCTTAACCAAACATGTCGCCGAGATAAACGCGGCGGACGTCCTCGTTGGCAATGATTTCCGAGGGGCTGCCCTGGGTCAAAACCTGGCCATCTGCAATGACATAGGCGCGGTCGACGAGGCTCAGCGTCTCGCGGACGTTGTGATCGGTGATCAGTACGCCGAGGCCGCGCTGGGTTAAATGGCGCACGAGCTGCTGGATTTCACCGACCGCAATGGGGTCGATGCCGGCGAAAGGTTCGTCAAGCAACATGAAGACCGGGCGGGAGGCGAGCGCCCGGGCGATCTCGCAGCGCCGCCGCTCGCCGCCCGGGAGCGCGGTCGAGGGGCTTTTCCTGAGGCGGGTGATGCGGAACTCCTCGAGCAGCTCGTCGAGCTGCTCGCGGCGCCGGCGCCGGTTCGGCTCGACGAGTTCGAGGACGGCGAGGATGTTCTGCTCGACGGTCAGGCCCCGGAAGATCGAGGCCTCCTGCGGCAGATAGCCGATGCCGAGGCGCGCCCTGCGATACATCGGCAGGCGGGTCACGTCCTGGCCGTTGATGGTGATGTAGCCGGCGTCGGCGGGGACGAGACCGGTGATCATGTAGAAGACGGTGGTCTTGCCGGCGCCGTTGGGGCCGAGGAGGCCCACGGCCTCGCCGCGGCGGACAGCGAGATCGACACCGCGCACGACGAGGCGGCGCTTGTACGACTTGCGCACGCCGACTGCCGTGAGCCAGCCCTCGCCGCCCGTCAGTGCCTCTTCCTCGACCTCCTCGGTCTCATGGTAGGCGCCATTGCTCGCGGGTCGACGGCCGAGACCGATCCGTTGCAGCAAACCGTTGCGGGTCATGGGTGCGCCTGCAGGCTCGGGCTCATTGCGAGGCCTCCGGCGCGGGCGTCCGCGTGGTCGAGGACTGCCAGGAGGATTGGCTCGGGGAGCGTTGGGCCGGCGAGATCGACGGGTTCTCAGTGGGCGCCGGCGCCTGTTTCGACGTGCCGCGGTCGCGGACGGCCGGCGGACGCTTGGCGTCCTTGGGGTAGAAGATGGCCCGCACGCGCCGCTTGGACGTGCAGGTCTGTCCTGGGGCGCAGGGAAGCGTGCTTTCGGACGCGGGGCCCGACGCAACATTGGCGCCGCCGGTCTCGAAGCGCGTGCGCCCGGACGTCAGGTCCATGATCAGCTTCGTGCCCTCGACCACGTTCTTGCCCTGGCTGACGACCACCTGACCGCCAACAGTGGCGAAATTCCCGACGGGATCGAAGTCGGCCCAGTCGCCGGTCACTTTCTGCCCGTCCTTGCCGGTGATGACAACGCCGTTGCGGGCTTCGATCTTCTTCAGGCTCGTTGGTGTGGAGCCATCAGCGCTCTTGGGAACGGCCGAGAGCAGGGAGGTCTGGCCCTGGAACAGCGCCATGAGGCTCGGCGTGCGGATCACGAAGTCGCCCTGCTTGGCGACCACGCTGCCCGTGAAGAGTGCGTTGCGCTTGTTCTCATCGAAATCGAGGGACGCGGCATCGATATCGATCGGTGCGCTCGGGTCCGTGCGGAAGGAGCCGATCGACCCGCCTTCGCTCTCGTTGGCGGCGGCGCTGGATTGGCGTGTGCGTGAGGTCGCATTCTCGGGGCGATAGAGGATCACGTTGATGCGTCCGTTGCCGCGGGCGGCTTCCGGCGGACTGTCGAGACGCGCGCGGCCGCTGGCGCGGTCGATGGCAAGGCGCTCGCCGCGCAGGATGTTCTTGGCCTGATAGAGCACGACGGCGCCGTCGAGCGTGATGCGGTCGGACTTGTGATCGATCTCGGCGGTGGCGCTGGTCGCGCGGCGGTCGATGCCCGAGCTCATGTCGACAGGTCCCGTGAGGATTGTCCGCTGGCTCTCGGCATCGTAGTGGAGCGTCGTCGCGGTGGCGCGATCCGTATCTCGCGTCATCACGATGCCGCCGCGCGCCTCGAGGCTCGTCAGGCGGGAGGCGGCCGGATCTGTGCCGGGATCCGCAGCCGCGCCCGGGAGCGCCGAGCGGCCCGCATAGACCGCATCGAGCTCGGGCGCGAGCAACGTCGCCGTGCCCTGGCGCGCGACGACGTTCGTGCGGAACATGGCCGTGCGCTTCTCGTCGTCGACCGTGAGGCGATCCGACGTGATGTCGACGGGCTCATTGGAGGAGAAGCTCGGCCCGAGCGCGGTGCTCGCGGATTTTTCCTTCTCTTTCTTCGGAGCCGCATTGGCCGGCTGTTGTGGTGGCGTCATGCGCACGGCGACATCGCCGGTGAATGTCGCGAGGCGGCGCTTGGTCGCCATTTCCATGGCGCGGGCGCGGATCGTGCCGGAGGTCGAGGTGGCGGTGATGGGCTCGTTCGTGACGATGCGGTTCTCCTTGGTGAGAACCGTCGCCGAGGTGAGCTTCGCGACCATGCCGTCGGACGATTTGACGTCGATCTGCTCCTGCAGCTGAAGGACGCCCGTCTCTTGATCGTAAGTCCCGCGCGTCGCCGTGAGATCGATCTTCGTGCCGTTGAGCTGCACGATCTCGCCTTCGATGGTCGTGAGCTTGACCAGCTTCTGCGAGACGAGATCGGTCTCGGCAGAGCGCGCGCGGACGGCGTGACGCGAGCCGTCCTTGCCGGCGCCCGCATACTTCGGGTTGGCCATCATGAGATGGTCATTCGACACATGTACGTTCTCGAGCGTCACGCCCCGCGCCCTGAGCGTTGTCAGGCGCCAGGTGGTGAGGCCGTAGATGCCGAGTATCCCGATGGCAAAAGCCGGAAGCGCGAGCCGCAGCGTGCGGACCATGAGGCTATGGCGACGCGCGGCTGCGAATGCACGCGCGCGATCATGGCCGACCTCGTGGCCAACCGCGCGACTTGACCCGCCGGAGCCAGTCCCATCCGGAGCAAGGCCACCCGGCCGGTCACGCGCCCGGCGTGGATCGATCGTCGTCGCCATGCTTGCCCGCTGATGCGCCAGCTCTGCCTGTCGGAGCGGCGCGCTTCGTCACTCAGTGCCGGTGAAATTGGGAGATATTGGGACGCATCGCAACCGGTTACGACGAAACCGTCATAACTCACAGATTCGTGTCAGTGGCTGAAGATATCGATGTCCTCGAAGCCGGCAAGGTCGAGCTTTGCGCGCTCGGGGAGAAAGGCGAAGCAGGCTTCCGCGAACGCCGTTCGGTTCTGGCGGACGAGCATGCCATCGAGCACAGCCTTGAGCGCGTGCAGGTGGAGGACGTCGGCGGCGGCATAGGCGAGCTGCTGGGGGCTGAGCGTGGCCGCGGCCCAGTCGGAGCTTTGCTGCTGCTTCGAGAGCTCGATGCCGAGCAGTTCGGAGCAGAGATCCTTGAGGCCGTGGCGGTCGGTGTAAGTGCGCACGAGCTTGGACGCGATCTTCGTGCAGTAGATCGGCCCGGTCGTGACGCCGAGATACTGCTGGAGGACGGCCACGTCGAAGCGGGCATAGTGGAAGATCTTCGTGATCTTCGGATCGGCAAGCAGAGCCTTCAGCCGCGGGGCGGACCAATTTGTGCCATCGAGCTGGACGAGGTGGGCGGTGCCGTCACCGGCCGAGAGCTGGACGAGGCAGAGGCGGTCGCGGTGCGGTTTGAGCCCGAGCGTTTCGGTGTCGATGGCGACGGCGCCGGAGAATTCGAGGCCGGCGGGGAGGTCGCCGCGGTGGAGGAAGTTCTGAGCAGCGGTCATGACCATTCCATTCCGTGAGGTTGGGCCGTGAGTCGGATCCAGCAAGATTTTGTATAGATTATAAAAAGTATCTATCCAATTGATGGACGGAGCCTCAGCGTTAAGGCGCGGCGATCAAGTTGTTTTGCACTAGTTGACCCCAGGCGCGTTGGACAGTGCGGGCGATTCGTGGCAGACTTTCAACTGTCAACTCGTACACGGAGGGCCTGATGGCGCTACACGCACATCTCGCAGAGCTTTCTGAGAAGCACAAGCTTCTCGACCGCCGGATCGAGGAAGAGCTGAACAGGCCGGGCTCCAGTGACGTGGAGATCACCCGGCTGAAGCTCGAGAAACTAAAACTCAAGGACGAAATCAACAGGCTGAGCTCGAAGACCAGCCACTAAGCGCCAGCCATCAGGCGCAACGCCTGACGGCAGGTTCAGTGGGCGCATACGTCCGCTGGTGTTTTCTTGCGCCTTTTCGCCGGACGCGATGCTCGTGCAACGCGATGCCGGCGGGGACGGGCAGGGTTTGTGACTTTTGATCAGGCGGCCTTTCCGGCATTCAATGCCGGGAAGGCCTTTTATTTTGCGGCAAGCTCGGCTGCGTGCGCGGCGGCCAGAGCGGCCATGCTCTCGAAGCGGAATGCCATCTTTGGCATGGTGTCCGGTGGCCGGGTCGCACCGAAGCCCTCATCGCCGTGCCGGCGATGAATCCAGCAGGTCGCGAGGCCGATGCCGTTCGCCGGCACGTGATCGTGGAAGAGGCTTTCGGCGACGTGGAGGATGTCCGATCGGCCAATGCCGCGGGCCGCGAGATCGTCGAGCATGTACTCGAAATTGCGCGCGGCCGGCTTGTACGATCCGATGTCCTCGGCCGTGTAGATCGCATTGAAGGCGGCGCCGAGGCGCGCATTGGAGTGCGCGAAGCTCTCGTTGTCGACGTTCGAGAGGATCACGAGATCGAAGTGCTGCTTCAGGTGGCGAAGCGCGTCGCTCGAGTCCGGGAAGGCGGGCCAGTCCGCGATCGAACGGCCGTACCTGAGGCTTTCGTGCCAGCTCACCGGGAGGCCCCAATACTCCGCGAGCCGCTTGTAGACGACGGCGAGAAGCTCGGCATAGGGCTTCGCGGGCGTGGCGGCCTGCTGCATGGCCTCGATGCGGCTGTGGTCCTCGAGGATCTCATTGCGCGAGAGGGCCGGCTGCAGGCGCTCGGTCAACGGCGTGAGCGCGGCGATCATGCCGCTCTCCCAGTCGATGAGCGTGCCGTAGCAATCGAACGTCAGAACCTTGAAATCAGAGAGCTTCACGCTCGCCTCCGAGGTGCGGGCCGATGGCCTGTCGGTGAGGCGTCGGAGGGGAAATGTCAAGGCTGGGCAGGCGCGCCGTTTCAACGGGTGCGGCAGGATTGTTCAGTTCTTGGCTTCCCCTGCGCTCCTGGATGAGCGGTTAGCGTCCTCGCCCCGCATGCCGCGCCAAAAGGCGCGACGTCGGGAACGGTCGTCTTCCTCCCATCGCGCGAAAGCTGCCCGTTCCTGCGGTGTGAGCTGTTTGGCGATGGCCTGAACGACGTCGAGCGCGCGCAGGCGCATCTGCTGCTCGGCCTCGAAAAGACGCTTCTGCGCCACTCCGTAGCGCTCCGCATCGAAGGGGTCGGCGAGGAGTGTCTTGCGCGCTTCGTCACGCGCCGCGAAGACCGTCTGGCGGAGGGGCCGCATGGCGTCGCGGTCCGTTTCGACGGACTTCCAGATCTCGCGTCGTCGCTCTTCGGGCAGGGTGACTGCAAATCCGAAGAGCTGCGCGTTGGACGATGAGCCGAGCACGGGCGGACCGGCGTGCATGGCCTTCCAGCGTGAAGCGACGGCACCGACCACCAATCCATTCAGAAGCAGGGAAACGACGAGCACGGCCAGCAGCCACATCGGTGTCCGTCGCGGTGCTGGCGCTGCTCGTGGCCTCAAAATCATAGGAACTCCTCCTCGATGATCTCGAGGAGGCCCTCACCGTTCAGAAACGCGATCGCCTGGGTCGAATTGTCGGTCCCCGTCGTGGCGCTGGCGACGAACTGCGCGACGTCTGAAGGCAGCAGGTCTCCCGCACCGACGAAGACGCCGACGACGAGCGATGCCGCCAGCAGCGCCGCCGTGCGCCAGCCGCTCGAAAATCGCCGCGGCACGGATGCGACGGCGGCCTCGCGTGGCGCGCGGGGCGTCTCACCGCTGCGCGGCCACGCGATGACCACGCCCGAAGAGCCGTCGCCCGCCGAGGGCGGACTCTCCGCTTGTCGCTGAGGCTGCGCGGGCTGGCCCGGCGCCGTATCGGCAACGGCGGCAGCGATGCGATCGGCGAGCGCGCGCGTATCGCGAGCCGGCAGGCGCCCGGCCTTCGTGAGGACGGCATCGAGGGCCTTGGCCTCACGCAGCAGCCGCGCCGCATCCGCGTCGGCAGCGGCAAGGCGCATGAATCGCTCCCGCCTCTCCATCGGCCAGCGCACCGGATCGCCGCCGAACGTGTCGAGCACGTTCTCGAATGCCGTAAGCTCGGCCAGCCTCATCTCGTTCGCCATCTTCATCCAAGGCGCATGTCGCGCCCCGCCTCTCGTGCCTCTTCCTACTCGTTCTCCGGCAGCAGCTGCTGCCACTCGTCCTTCAATGCCGCCTTGAGCGACCGCCGCGCCCGCGCCAGAAGCGATTCGACCGCTTCATCCGATATGCCGAGCATGTCGCCCACCTCGATCTGGCTCAAGCCTTCGTAGTGAAACAGCGTAAGCGCCACGCGCTGGCGTTCCGGCAATGCCGCAAGCGCCTCGCCGACGCGCTTGGCGAGATCCGCCTCTTCGAGACCGCGACTCTGGCCCGGCGCCTCCGGCGTCTCGGGCACCTCGGCAACGACGCTCGTCAGGCGATGCCGGCGCAGGTGGTCGAGGCAGAGGTTCGTCACCACGCGGCGCAGCCAGGGCCTCAGGCCACCGGGGCCGAGCTCCAGCGTACCGGCATGGTGCCAGACGCGCACGAGCGCCTCCTGCACGATGTCCTCGGCATCGCCATCCACCTTGAGCATCCGCCGGGCGACCGCGAGCAGGGCCGGCATATGGCGGTCGATCACCTGGCGGAAGGCCGCGCTGTCGCCGGCGCGAATGCGCGCGAGAACGGCCGCCTCCTCGGCAGCCGTCCCCGCTTCCGTCCCCGGCCGGTTTCCCGTCCCGGGGCCGCTATCGTGCACGCGCGTCACGCGACCGCTCCCTGTGGCCGTCAGAACCCTGGGAGTGTAGCTCAGCGCGCGCATGTGTGCCTCGCCTTTTCGTTGCCCGCACCCGGCACGGACCTCATGTCCGGGCCGGCCGCGTGTCGTGTCGTGCTCAGATCTTCTTCGTCTCGCCGCCGGGGCCGCGCTCCTCGCCGCCGCGATCACGCCCACGCCAGTGGTGGCCGCGATCATGGCCACGGTGGCCGCGCCAGCCTCTCGGGCGCTCGTCGCGCGAGATCGTGCCGTCGCTGTTGCGGTCGAAGCGGGCGAACATGTCACCTGCAACCTTGAAGGCCTGCTCGCGCGTGATCTTGCCCTCGCCGACCGCACCGAACCGGTGCAGGATGCGCTTCACGCGGTAGTCGGTCGCTTCCTTGATGCGGGCGTCGCGATCGGCACGGTCGAGCGTGCCGTCCTTGTTGCGATCCATGCGATCGAAGCGCTCGCCGGCGACGCGGACCACTTCGTCGAGCGTGATGCCGCCATCTTTGTCGACGGTGGCGCCGCGCAGAAAGCCGAGCATCCGGCCGTCGCGGTGGCCGCGCATCATGTTGCCCTGGCCGTCGGCGAGCCGGGAGAGGACACCACGATCACGCATCCGCGGGGGAAGATCGGCATCCGTGATCCGGCCGTCGCTGTCGAGATCGACCATGGCGAAACGGCGGCGCACCTCGTCGAGATACTCGGACTTGCTCACCGAACGGCCGCGCCGGGCGTCGTTCTTGCCGGCGTCGCCGCGATCGGCCCGGCGCTCGCGGTGCCCGCGATGATGCTTGCCGCCCTTGGCAATGGCTGCCTCGATCTCGGCCGTGTCGATGATGCCGTCGCTGTTCGCGTCGAAGCGGGCGAAGCGCTCGCGCACCTTCTCGTCGAACGCCGCGCGGGTGATATCGCCGCGACCGAAGCCCATGAGACCCATGCCGGGGCCATGGCCGCCACCGCCCCCATGCGACCATCGGTCCATCATGCGGTCGTGCAGGCGCTGGCCGGGGGCCGAGACGGCAATGGCTGCACCGCCGGCGATCAGGATCGCTGCAGCGACGAGCACCTTCTTCTTGGACATTGGGGGAACTCCTCGAGTTCGAACTGCTTTCGAGGAGGTGAACGCAGGAGCCCGCGGAAATCCGTCGCCGCACGATCGCGTGATTGGCCGATGTTCAGGAAATGATCACGTCGAAGAGGATTGCAACCTCGGCGAGAGCCGAACGGAGGGTGGCTTCGAGGCGCGCGAAATCCGGCGCATCGCCGGCCCGGGTCAACAGCTCGCGCAGGCCGTCCGGCGCCTTGGCAGGTTCGAAGGGGCCATCGAGGCAGAGGCGCAATACCTCGGTCAGGTTATGTACGAGGACTGCCGCGGGGATCAGGACGTCGGCGTGCGACGGCGCGAGCAGTCCTGCTTTGCTCAGTTTTTTCAAGGCGTTGATCGTGTGCTGATCGAGCACTTCAGGGTGCGCGTCGGCATGGGCGAGCTGGAGGAACTGGGCGATGAACTCGATATCGACGAGGCCGCCGCGAACCTGCTTCAGCTCCCAGATGTCCTCGGTGCCCTTCTCCTTGGCGATGCGGGCGCGCATGTCGCGCACGTCCGCCACCAGCTTGGCGCGGTCGCGCGGCCGCACGAGCGCATGGCGGATGGCTGCCTCGACGCGGGCGCGCAGCTCATCGGGACCCGAGATCACGCGGGCGCGCGTGAGGGCCATGTGCTCCCAGGTCCAGGCCTCCTGGTCCTGGTAGTGCTCGAAGCTCGAAAGCTGCGTCGCGACCGGTCCCTTCTGGCCCGAGGGCCTGAGACGCATGTCGACCTCGTAGAGCTCGCCTTCGGCCGTCGGCGAGGACAGCGCCGAGATGAGACGCTGCGTGAGGCGGGCGAAGTATTGGCTCGGCGCCAGCGGCCGCGGGCCGTCGGACTGCTGCACGGTACTGTCGAAGTCATAGACGAGGATGAGATCGAGGTCGGAGGCGGCGGTCATCTCGCGCCCGCCGAGCTTGCCCATGGCGACGACCACCGCCGCGCCGCCGGTCACGTGTCCGCTCTGGGAGACGATCTCGTGCTCGACCTGGCGCTGGAGCGCCGCAATCAGATGCTCGGCGAGTGAGGCATAGGCGCCACCCGCCTGCGCGGCGGTGATGGTGCCCGAGAGCACACGGACGCCGATCAGAAAAGCCTGCTCGCTGCCGACGATGCGGGCGCGGTCGAGCGCCTCCTGGTAGTCCGCCGCGGCCGCGATCTCGGCATCGACAATGCGCGCGAGGGCATCGGCATCGGGCAGGCTGCCGAAGAAGCCGGGGTCGAGCACGGCATCGAGAACGCGGCGACGCCGGCTGATGATGCGCGCGAGCCGCGGCGCGGAGCCCATGATGTCGGCGACGAGACGGAGAAGGCGCGGATTGTTCCGCAGCAGCGAGAAGAGCTGCACGCCGGAGGGAAGCAGGGACAGAAAGCGATCGAAGCCGAGAAAGGCCTGATCGGGATCGCTGGTGCGCGAGAGCGCCTCGATCAGCGTCGGCTGCACTTCGGTCAGGAGCTCGCGGGCACGCGGCGTGCGTACGGCCTGATATCGGCCATGATGCCAGCCGCGCACGACGCCGATGATGTCGGACGGCCGCTTGTAGCCCATGCGGGTCAGCGTCTCGACGGTGCCGGGATCGTCCTGCTCGCCGGCAAAGACCATGTTGGCATTGCCGCGCGTCAGCTCCGGCACATCCTCGAAGAGCGCACCGTAATGGCGCTGGACACGTTCGAGATGCGCGACGAGCGCGGCGGAGAATGCGGCGATGTCCTCATAACCCGAGAAGCGCGCAAGACGCAGGAGGCCCTCGTCGTCGGCCGGCAACGTCTGCGTCTGCTCGTCGGCGATCATCTGCAGCCTGTGCTCGATCCGGCGCAGGAAGAGATAGCTCTCGGTCAGCTCGTCGCGCACGAGCGGCTTGATCCAGCCGCGCTCGACGAGTTGTGCGAGGGCACCGATCGTATCGGATACCCTGAGATCCGGCTGGCGGCCGCCGGCAATGAGCTGCTGCGTCTGGGCAAAGAATTCGATCTCGCGGATGCCGCCGCGACCGACCTTGATGTTGTGGCCGGCAACGCCGATCTCGCCGAAACCCTTGAAGGCGTGGATCTGGCGCTTCATCGCATGGATGTCGGCGATGGCGGCAAAGTCGAGGTACTTGCGCCATACGAACGGCGCCAGCTCCCTGATGAGGTTCTCGCCCGCCTGGATATCGCCCGCCACGGGCCGCGCCTTGATCATGGCGGCGCGCTCCCAGTTCTGGCCGAAGCTTTCGTAGTAGTTGAGCGCGGCGTCCGTCGAGATTGCGACCTGCGTGGCGCCGGGATCGGGACGCAGGCGAAGGTCGGTGCGGAAGACATAGCCATCGCCGGTCCGCTCCTGCATGAGGCGGACGAGATCGCGCGTCATGCGCACGAAGAAGGCGAGCGGCTCGAGACCGACGCGCAGCTTCACGAGCTCGGGTTCGTAGAAGACGATCAGATCGATATCGCTCGAGTAGTTGAGCTCGCGGGCGCCGTGCTTGCCCATACCGAGGACAATGTAGCCGGTATCGGCATCGCACGCCGGGCCGGCCGTGCCGAGCCAGTCTCCCTTGGAGATCGCGGCATTGAAGAGAAAGCGCACGGCGGCAGCGGTCGTCGTATCGGCCGAGGCACTGAGCTCGCCAGTGACGGTCATGACAGGCCATGCGCCGCTGAGGTCGGCGAGCGCCACGAGCAAGGCGACTTCGGCCTTGTACTGGCGCAGGATGCGCATGGCATCGGCCTGCGTCGTGGCTGCGAGCATGTCGGCATCAAGCGTGCGGCCGAGCGCGGCCATGTGCGCCTCGGGTGCCGTCGTGAGAATGCGCGTGAGCCGCTCGGGATCGCGCAGAATGAGCCCGGCGAGATAGGGCGACGAGCCGAGCGTGCCTATGAGAAGGTCGCGCACGGCGGGCTCGGCGAGGATCGGCGCCAGGGCAGCGGATGCTGCGGATTCGAGTTCGGCCAGGCGGTCGGCGGCGAGCCGCGCGTCGAAGGCGAGCGGCCTCTCGGTGATGCGCTGCCAAAGGGACTTCAACTGGCTTGCGCCTTCCGCCATGCGCCTTCGTCCTTCTCCGGCCGCGCTGTATCGTCCGCGGCATCGCCTGCTTCGGGGACGGTCATCATCGGAAGTGAAAGCACCACGCGCAAGCCCGGCCGGTTGTCCTCGAGCCGCAGGCCGCCGTGATGGAGCCGCGCGACGGCCGCGACGAGGCTCAGGCCAAGGCCGGTGCCGGGCTTCGTGCGGCTCGCTTCGAGGCGCACGAAACGGCGCACGGCGCGCTCGCGGTCCTCTTCCGCAATGCCGGGCCCGCGATCCGCGACCGCGATCTCGACTGTGCCATCTCGCGGTGTGAGCGCGACGGAGATGGTCGCGTCGGCCGGCGCGTTGCCGTCTCCCGGTGCCGCGTACTTGATGGCGTTTTCGATGAGGTTGGCGATGGCCTGCCCGAGAAGCTGGCGGTTGGCGCGGACGTGAATGGGCGCGGGGCCGGCACCTTGCCAATCGAGATCGAGGCCGGCCTCCTCTGCAGCGGGCGCGTAGAGCTCGGCCAGATCCTCGACCATGCTGCCGATCTCGACCGGCGCCATCGTATCGTCGACGGCGCCCGCTTCGAGGCGCGCAATGAGCAGCAGCGCGTTGAACGTCTTCATCAGCTCGTCTGCATCCTCGATGGCGTGCTCGAGGCCCGCGCGCCATGCGGGACTGCCGCGCTGGTCCGCGAGTGCGGCCTCTGCGCGATTGCGCAGGCGATTGAGCGGCGTCTTGAGGTCGTGGGCGATGTTGTCGGACACCTCCTTCATGCCGAGCATGAGCAGCTCGATGCGGTCGAGCATGGCATTGAGGCTGTCGGCAAGACGATCGAGCTCGTCCTCGGTGCCGATGCGCGGCAGGCGCTGGGTGAGATTGCCGGCCATGATCGATCGGCTGGCGGCCGTCATACTGTCGACGCGTTTCAGGATGTGACGGCCGAGCGCAACGCCGGCGGCAAGCCCGACGAGCGCCAGGAGCGCCATGCCGATCGCGAGCGCGCGGTTGGTGGCGGCGAGATAGATCCTTTGCGGCTCGATATCGCGCGCGACGACCAGCGACGCGCCATTGGGCAGCGCGAACACACGGCCCGCTGCGAGACGCGCGGGTGCGCTCCGATCGTCGCTCGGCAGGTAGTAGCGGAACGTGCCGCCGCCGCGCGCTTCGATCGGAAAGGTCGGCGGATCGGTGAGGTTCCCCGCGACGACGCGCTTCGTGGCATCGAGAAGCATGTAGAGGTGTGCATCGCCCGTCGTGATCCGGCCCTGGATGGCCTGCACGATGCCGTCGAGGCCGCCCTGCGCATAAGCGCGGTGGAGTGCTGCGCCCTCGCGATCGAGCGCGTCGATCGTCGCGCGGCTCATGGCGTCGTTCGTCGAGCGCGTGACGAAGGCGACCATGAGAATGGCGGTCAGCGCGAGCGCCAGCGTTGCGACGACCGCGGCCCGGAAGGAGGTCGTATGCCAGAAGCGCGGCGGGCGCGTGGCTTTGGGCGCGGCGCGATCCATCACCGGCTACTCGCCGCCGTCGCGCATCATGTAGCCGGCACCGCGCACGGTGTGCAGGAGCGGGCGGTCGAAGTTGCGGTCGATCTTGCCTCTGAGGCGCGAGATGTGGACGTCGATGAAGTTGGTCTGCGGGTCGAAGTGATAATCCCACACGTTCTCGAGCAGCATCGTGCGCGTGACGACCTGCCCGGCATTGCGCATGAGGTATTCGAGAAGGCGGAACTCGCGCGGCTGCAGCACGATGGCTTCGCTGCCGCGCGTGACCTTGTGCGTCAGGCGGTCGAGCACGAGATCGCCGACGACATAGCGCGTCGTCTGCTCCTCCGGCTGGCGCCGGCGTGCGAGCACCTCCACGCGGGCGATGAGCTCGGCGAGCGCGAAGGGCTTCGTCAGGTAGTCGTCGCCGCCGGCGCGCAGGCCCTTCACGCGGTCATCGACATGGCTCATCGCCGACAGGATGAGCACCGGCGTGCGATCGCCCTCGGCGCGCAGTGTCTGGATGAGTGTGAGACCATCGAGGCGCGGCAGCATGCGATCGACGATGAGCACGTCGTAGCCTCCGCCACGCGCGAGCTCGAGGCCGACCTCACCGTCCTCGGCGATCTCGGCCACGTGGCTCGCCTCGCGCAGGCCGCGCTGCACGAACTGGGCCGTTTCGCGATTGTCCTCGATGACGAGCACGCGCATAGCCGGCGACCTCTTGAGGCAGTGAAGCGTGCCGGGCGGGGGAACCCGGCACGCTCCTCTTGACGACCCGACCTAGACGGTGTGGGGGGCCACCGTCAATGCCGGTCGTTCGCTAGTGTCCGGCTCCGAAGCAGGTTCCTGACGCGAGGGAACAAGGAACCAAAGCGGGCACCAGCAGTTCGCCGAAGGCTCTCAGCCCGCCTTCAGCTTGACGCCGACGAAGCGGAGCTGATCGCCGGACTTGACGCGGAGAAGGACGGCGGAGCGGCCATCGCTCTTCGCCTTCTTGATGCCGGCCTCGACATCGGCGGCGTTGGCGACCTTCTGGCCCTGGGCCTCGACGATGATGTCGCCGGCCTTGAGACCCTTCTCGGCAGCGTCCGATCCGGACGTGACCTCGGAGATGGCGACACCTTCCGCCTTTCCGCCCGACACGGAGGTCACCGAGAGACCAAGCTGGTCGAGCTCGGTGACAGCCGGCGTCGGAGTGGTGTCGCGCTCGGGCGCTGCCGGCGTGTTGGCCGCGACGTCCGGGTTTGCCGGGAACGTGCCGAGCTTGACCGGCACGACCTCGCTCTTGCCGAACCGCATGACCTCGATGCGCACGGTCGTCCCGGGAGCGAACTCGGCAATCTTGCGGGCGAGGTCGCGGCTGTCGCGGATCTCGCCGCCGTTCACAGCGACGATCGCATCGCCGGCGCGAAGCTCGGACGACGAAGCAGGGCTGCCGGCCGTGATCTCGCTGACGAGCGCGCCGCGCGGGCTGCTGAGGCCGAGGCTCTGAGCCGTGCCCTCGTTGACGTTCTCGATTTTCACGCCGAGCCAGCCGCGGCTGACGCTGCCCTTCGAGCGGAGCTGCTCGATGACCTCGTTCGCGGTCTTGGCGGGCACTGCGAAGGCGATGCCGACGTTGCCGCCCGACGGGCTGTAGATGGCGGTATTCACGCCGATCACCTCACCATCGAGATTGAAGGTGGGGCCGCCCGAGTTGCCGCGGTTCACGGCCGCGTCGATCTGAATGTAGTCGTACGGGCCCGAGCCGATGTCGCGGCCCGAAGCCGAGACGATGCCGGCCGTGACCGTGCCGCCGAGGCCGAACGGATTGCCGACCGCGATCACCCAGTCACCGACGCGTGCTTCCTTGCTGGCGAAGCGGATGAACTCGAACTTCTTGTCGGACTTGATCTTCAGGAGCGCGATGTCGGTGCGCGGATCGGCGCCCACGAGGTCGGCATCATACTTGTTGTCGCGGTCGAAGCTCACCGTGATCTTGTCGGCGCCGTCGATCACGTGATTGTTGGTGACGACATAGCCGTCGGCCGAGATCACGAAGCCCGAGCCCTGCGCGAGCGAAGGACGCGGCGTCGGCGCGTTCGGCGTGCCGCCGCGGCCGAACTCGCGCGGCAGATTGCGGAAGAACTCGTTCAGCGGGTGGTCGTCCGGCAGGTCCGGCATGACACGACCACCGGGCGCATTGGGCTGGCCGCCGCGGGGCATGCGCCGCGAAAGCTTGCTGCCGTTGTTCGTGACGTTGATGCTGACGACCGCGGGCTTCACCCTTTCGACGATGTCGGCGAAGCTCAGCGGCGCGCGGCCGAACGGGGTCTCGACGGTCTGGGCGGTGCGCTGCTGGGCGAGAACGCCGAACTGCGGGGCAACGACGAGGGTGCCGCCGAGCGCAGCGGCAACCGCCACTCCGGCGAGCGTCCGGGATCGCGTCGAGGCACCGGACTTTGCGGGTGCGTGCTTAAGCATGTTTTCCTCTCTTGTGTCGTATCGACGGCAGTGCTGGATGTCGTGTCATGGACATAGTTTGCCCCGCCTTACGGCGAGCTTTCTGCCGCATGAAATTTTGGTAATGTCGCCGGCGGAGAGCAGGGCAGGAACAATGGCGGCAGGCATCCGGCGGGCAGGGGAATGGCGGCAGCACGCCGTTCGCGGACTTTCAGCGCTCTTTTTCGGGTTGCTGGCGGCAGGAGCGGCGGTGGCCGGCCCGCCCCGCGGCGATGCCCCGAGCGCGGCCGCCGTCGTCCACCCGGTCGCCGTTTTCGGGCAGGACGACCGCACCGCGCTCCCGCCGCGCCTCGCGAATGTCGCCTCCCGCTTGGGCGTGCTCTTCAACAATCCCGCGCGGAGCGTCTGCTCGGCCTTCTGCGTTGCGCCGGCGGTGATCGCGACCGCGGCGCATTGCGTTGCCGTCGCCTCGCCCCAGGGCGCGCGCCTGCGCGCGGCTGATTTCTTCTTTGCCCGCGCCTACGACCGCGAGCGCGACTACGCCCGCATCGAGGGTTTCTCGTTCGGCTCCGCCGCTCAGCACATCTACACGGGCGAGTTCAGCCTGCACGTGCGCCCGCCGATCGATGCTGCGCGCGACTGGGCCCTCGTGCGCCTCGAGCGCCCCATCTGCCGCGAGGGCGGACTGCCCGTGCGCCCCGTGCCGAGCGACGACATTCTCGCGACGGCCGCCGCGGACCGCCTCTTCAGTGTTTCGTATCACCGTGATCTGCCGAACTGGCGGCCGACCTATGCCGGGCCCTGCCATGCCGCGCGCGACTTCGGTGCCAGCACGTGGAAGACCATCGCGCCGGATTTCGAAAGCCCCGATGAGATCATCCTCCACACGTGCGATACGGGCGGCGCCTCCTCGGGCTCGCCCATTCTCGCCGAGACGGCGGAAGGGCCGGTCGTCGTCGCGATCAACGTCGGCACTTACGTCCAGTCGCGCGTGATCACGCAGCAGGGCCGCGCGGCCGCGCGCCAGCAGACCGACACGATCGCCAACACGGCCGTCAACGCGCGCGTGTTCGCGGACCGGATCGCGCTGTTCGAGACGGCGGACATCCTGCGCGCCGGCAATCCCATCCGCCAGCTCCAGGAACATCTCGCCGCGCTCGGCTACTACGACGGGCGTGCCGACGGCGACTACGGACCCGTTCTCAAGGGCGCGATCGTTGCCTACGAGCGGGCGCGCGGCCGGCCGGTGACGGGCCTGGCGACCCTGCCGCTCCTCACCCAGGTTGTCGCGGAGGCGACCACGCGCCACCGGCCGACGTCAGCGCCATTACGCTGAACGCCCCGCCGTCGATCAGGGCCAACCCTCCTGGCATCGACGCCGAGAGTGGTCTAAGGCAGGGTATCGGCCATTTCGATGGATCCCTGCTCATGCCGCACACCACGAGACTGCTGTTCGTCGCGGGCTCGACGCGCACCGGCTCCTTCAACAAGCGCCTCGCGCTACTCGGCGCCGAGATCGCCAATGCCAACGGCATTCACTCGACGTTCGCCGACCTCGGCGACTATCCCATGCCCATCTACGACGGCGATCTCGAAGCCGCCGACGGTCCGCCCGAGAATGCGCGCAAGCTCAAGGCGCTCTTCGAGGTGCACCACGGCATTTTTATCATCTCGCCGGAGTACAACGCCTCCATCCCGCCGCTGCTCAAGAATGCGCTTGACTGGGTGAGCCGAATCCGAGACGGGGACGAGCCGCCGCTTGCCGTGTACAAGTCGCGCGTGTTCGCGATCGGCTCGGCCTCGCCGGGCGCTTTCGGCGGCATTCGTGGATTGACCGTTTTGCGTCAGACGCTGGAAATCGGCACCGGCGCTCTCGTGCTGCCCGACCAGTTCGCCGTACCGCGCGCCAGCACGGCATTTGCCGACAATGGGCACCTCGCGGACAAGAATTCGATGGACTTCTACAAGACGGCCATCGAGAAGCTTGCGCGCGCGGCCCTCGTCATGCGCGGGGAGCTATCGAAATCATGAGCCGGAAACTTGCCGCGCGCGAGCGCCTCTTCGTCGCCCTCGATGTCGCGAGCGTGGATCGCGCGCGCGTGCTCGTCGCCGAGCTCGGCGATACGGTCTCTTGCTACAAGGTCGGGCTCGAGCTCCTGTTCGGCGGCGGGCTCGAATTCGCGCAGGGCCTCAAGGCCGCGGGCAAGACCGTCTTTCTCGACATGAAGCTGCTCGACATCGAGAACACGGTCGCGAAGGCAGCGGCCAACATCGCGAGCCTCGATCTCGATTATCTCACCATCCACGGCACGGATGCGAAGACGCTCGCCGCCGCCGTGCGCGGGCGGGGGCCGAGCAAGCTCAAGCTGCTCGCCGTGACGGTGCTGACGAACCTCGAGCAGGCCGACATCGAGCAGCAGGGCATCAAGGGCATGGCGCCTGCCGACCTCGTCCTGCACCGCGCGCGTATTTCGAAGGCGGCGGGTGTGGATGGCATTGTCGCCTCGGGCCTGGAAGCGGCGATGATCCGCGCCGAGGTCGGCCCCGACATGCTGATCGTGACGCCGGGCATCCGGCTCGCGGGCGGCGAGGCGGGCGATCAGGCGCGTGTGATGACGCCGGGCAAGGCCATTGCGGCGGGCGCGGATTGCCTCGTCGTCGGGCGCCCGATCACGGAAGCCGCCGATCCGCGCGCGGTCGCGGAGGCCTTCGTGAAGGAGATCGACGGGGCGCTGAAGGGGTAGTGGCGCTACGCCCACTTATTCCTCCCCCCTTGTAGGTTAGGAGGGGGGACGAACTCCCGCACCAACTACGATCTCGTGAAGTCCTGGAAATTTTATCCGGCGTGCGCGGTCGGGGCGCTGCGCATCTGCTACAGTATGCTCGTTGATACTCAGGTTATTTGTTGCGTCGAGCAGGAGGTTCACATGTTGCGTCGTTACATCATCGAGCGCGCTATCCCCGCTGTCGGCACATTCGAGCGCGAGCAGCTCCGGGAAGCCGCCAAGACATCCAACAAGGCCCTCGCCGAGCTTGCGCCGGACATCCAGTGGGTCGAGTCCTACGTGGCCAACGACAAGACGTTCTGCGTATATCTCGCGAAGGACGAAGCGGTCATCCGCAAGCACGCCGAGATCAGCGGCTTCCCCGCGACCACCATCACCGAAGTGAAACGGACGATCGACCCGACAACGGCGGCGGGGTGAAGGTTGGGGGGGAGGTCGAGGTGAGTCGGTTGGTGCGGCGCCAGCGTGAGTAGCGCTGGCGCGGTAGCGTACGATGTTGAAGAGACAAATCACGCTCGTCAGTGCAACAGATCTAAGGTTGCTTCGCCGATAGCCACCAGCTCCGACATCTTGCTTTGAGCCACTGCCAAAGAATTTTCCGGTCCAATGAGATACCGAACAACCGGACCTTTGAATCCACAACATCTGAGAGAGTAGGTAGCCTTTCGTCAGCGACTGTGGATGCGTCAAAGTGCTGACGGATAATACGCAGCTTGCGAGTGATCAGTTCGTGCGCCGATCTTATTTCATTGCTGGCGTCGTAAGGTTCAACGTTAACGTTGTCCGGCTCCACATACTTTGTTTGGCTCTTCTTGCGCATAGAGAGATCAAGCGTCCTCATACGGTCGTATATTTTTGAAGAGAACGCTTGAAGTAGTACCTGAACATCGGCAATAGCAGCGGACCTCTGTTCAGTCGAATAGGTTGCTATTGCGCTTTCTAGTCTGTCACAGACTTCTTGTATCGCGTCTTCAACGCATGGTCTGATGAATCGCCAAAAAATAGATCGAAGTTGGCCGTCGAAAACACAGCCCAAGCCAACTGCGATTGCTCGCCCGCGGCAGTCAATTATTCCTGGATCGTGGTTCGCCGCTCGACCTAGCAGCCAGGGTGTGAGCTTGTCCCGGTCCAGAAGAAAGTATCGAGTATCGAGATCGTGGCGGATCCTTTCGGAGATTGGCGTCATATTTTGTGCCCCACCGGTAGCAAGGACAGTTGCCCAAACGTATTTAGCTGCCACCCGCATCTGACACAACGGCGCGCTGGCCCCTCACTCCCTCCCCATACCCTTCCCCCTATTCACCCGCACCGCCTCCTGCACCAGCGCGTTGAGCGTCTTCTCGTCGAGCTTCGCGCCTTCGGGGAGGTCGATGGCGCGGCGGACGTTGCCGTCGAGGCTCGCGTTGAACAATCCCGACGGGTCCGCCAACGACGCGCCCTTGGCGAAGGTGAGCTTGACGTAATTCTTGTAGGTCTCGCCGGTGCAGATGATGCCGTCGCACTCCCAGACCGGCACGCCGCGCATGCCGTTCGAGGGCTTGCGCCATTTCACCTCTTCGACGATCGCGGGATCGACCGCCCTGATGATCTTGCGTACGCGCGCGAGCATCTCGCCGCGCCAGTCACCGAGGTCGGCGATGCGCGCGTCGATGAGTTCGGAAGGCGACGGGTCGGCTGCCGCCTTCATCGCGCTCGTCTTTTTCGTTGTCGCCGCCTTCATGGCCGGCCTCACATCTTCTCGCCCGGCAGCTTGCTCGCCTGCTTCACCCAGGCGACGAACTGCTTTTCGTCGAACGCACCCTCGTGGATGTCGAGATAGCGGTCTCCGCGTGCTTCGACGTGCCGGCCGGCACGGGCTTAAGGGACGTGCCGCGGAAGAACGTCACTTTCAGGTACTTCGTGAAGCAGTGATAGCTGACGAACCAGCTCCCTTCCTCGACACCGTAGAGCGGCGAGTTCCATTTGACGGCTTTGTGCACGCCGGGGACGGTCTTCACGATGAGCGCGTCGATGCGGCGGCCGAGATCACGCTTCCAGCCCGGCATGGCGGCGATGTAGGCCTGCACGGGCGCGTCGCCGAAGCCCTTGGCGATCTGCGGATTGCCGCCTGAGAGGAGGACCGGCTCGGCGCTCTTGCGGGCGGGGGATTTCGCAGCCGGCCTCGTCGGCTTGACGGCTTTCGCGGAGGGTTTGGTCGCTTTGCCGGGCATCGAGCGTCTCCCTGAGCTGCGGACAAGGATCCTCACACATCAAGGCGGCGCGAATTCGGCAGGGGATCAGGGACGGGCGCCCCTCAGCTCCCCTTGCCGGGATCGAAGAATTCCTTCACGCGGGCGAAGAAGCCGGACGACGCAGGGTTCGTCTCCTTGTTCGACTCGCGCTCGAACTCCTCGAGCAGCTCGCGCTGCTTGCGCGAGAGGTTCTTCGGCGTCTCGACCTCGACCTGGATGTACATGTCGCCCTGCACCTTGGAGCGCAGGACCGGCATGCCCTTGCCCTTGAGGCGGAACTGCTTGCCCGTCTCGGTGCCCGAGGGAACCGGCATCCGCACGCGGTTTCCCTCGACCGTCGGCACGTCGACGCTGCCGCCGAGCGCGGCCGTCGTCATGGAGATCGGCACGCGGCAGAAGATGTCAGCGCCGTCGCGCTGGAAGAACTCGTGCGGCTTGATCGAGAGGAAAATATAGAGATCGCCCGTCGGGCCGCCGCGCCGGCCGGCTTCGCCTTCGCCCGCGAGGCGGATGCGCGTGCCGTCCTCGACGCCCGGCGGGATGGAGACGGCGAGCGTGCGCTCCTTGGTGACGCGACCCTGGCCATGGCAGTCGGGACAGGGATCGTCGATGGTCTCGCCGCGGCCCTGGCACGAGGGGCACGTGCGCTCGATGGTGAAGAAGCCCTGGCTCGCGCGCACCTTGCCGGCGCCGCCGCAGGTCGCACATGTGGTCGGGCGCGAGCCCGCGCGCGCGCCCGAGCCTGAGCAGGTCTCGCACGTGACGCTCGTCGGCACGCGAATCTGCGCCTGCTTGCCGACGAAAGCCTCGGCGAGCGTGATCTCCATGTTGTAGCGAAGGTCGGCGCCGCGCTCGCGGCCGGAGCGCTGACGAGGGCCGCCGCGCCGGCCGCCCATGAATTCGCCGAAGAGGTCGTCGAAGATGTCCGACATCGAGGAGGAGAAGTCGGGTCCGAAGCCGCCGGGGCCGCGCGCGCCGCCCTCGAAGGCGGCGTGGCCGAATTGGTCGTAGGCCGCGCGCTTCTGCTCGTCCTTCAGGACCTCGTAGGCCTCGTTGATCTCCTTGAACTTGTGCTCGGCGCTGGCATCATTCGGATTGCGGTCCGGGTGGTGCTCCTTGGCGAGGCGGCGAAAGGCGGACTTGATGTCCGCGTCGCCGGCGCCGCGCTTGAGCCCGAGCACATCGTAGTAGTCGCGTTTAGCCATGAGTACGTGATCCGATCCCCGCCCGACGGGTCAGGCCCCCGTAAGGCCCCCACGGGCATTGTGCGTCGTCACTCCAGGCATGAAATTGCCCCTGGCCCGCCGGCCGGCGCCGCATGTGAGAGATATCTCGGCGGCGTCGCGGCGGTCAGGGGGCTGCATTGCAGGGCTCCGGCTCCGAGGTCAGCCGGACTTCTTCTTGTCGTCCTTGACCTCTTCGAAGTCGGCATCGACGACGTTGTCGCCGCCGGCACCGCTGCGGCCGCTGTCCGCGGTCGGACCCTCGTCGCTGCCCGCACCTTCAGCCGCGCCCTTGTCGGCGGCGTAGATCGCCTCGCCGAGCTTCATGGACGCCTGCATGAGCGCCTGGGTGGCGGTCTGGATCCGCTCGGCGTCATCGGTCTTGGCGGCTTCCTTGAGCGCGGTCAGCGCGCTCTCGATCGTCGTCTTGTCGTCGCCGCCGATCTTGCTCCCGTGCTCGGCGAGATCCTTCTCGATCTGCGCGGTGAGCTGGTCGGCCTGGTTGCGCGCCTCGACGAGGCCGCGCCGCTTCATGTCCTCGTCCTTGAAGCGGTCGGCCTCCTCAGCCATGCGCTTGATCTCGTCGTCCGAGAGACCGCCCGAGGCCTGGATGCGGATGGACTGCTCCTTGGCGGTCTTCTTGTCCTTCGCCGAGACGTGCACGATGCCGTTGGCGTCGATGTCGAACGTGACCTCGATCTGCGGCACGCCGCGCGGCGCCGGCGGGATGCCATCGAGATCGAAGCGGCCGAGCATCTTGTTGTCGGACGCCATCTCGCGCTCGCCCTGGTAGACGTTGATCGTCACCGCGCGTTGGCCATCCTCCGCCGTCGAGAAGGTCTGCGACTTCTTCGTTGGGATCGTGGTGTTGCGGTCGATCAGGCGCGTGAACACGCCGCCGAGCGTCTCGATGCCGAGCGAGAGCGGCGTCACGTCGAGCAGCAGCACGTCCTTGACGTCGCCCTTCAGCACGCCGGCCTGGATGGCGGCGCCGATGGCGACAACCTCATCGGGGTTGACGCCCTTGTGCGGCTCCTTGCCGAAAAGCTTCTTCACCTCGGCCTGCACGCGCGGCATGCGCGTCATGCCGCCGACGAGCACGACCTCGTCGATCTCGGCCGCCTTGAGGCCGGCGTCCTTCAGCGCCTGCTCGCACGGCGCCAGCGTCCTGACGATGAGATCCTCGACCAGGCTCTCGAGCTTGGCGCGGGTGAGCTTCATCGTCAGATGCAGCGGTGACTGCGTCTGCGGGCTCATGGAGATGAACGGCAGGTTGATCTCGGTCTGCTGCGCGCTCGACAGCTCGATCTTCGCCTTCTCGGCGGCCTCCTTGAGGCGCTGCAGGGCGAGCTTGTCGTTCTTGAGATCGATCTGGTTCTCTTTCTTGAACTCGGTCGCAAGGTACTCGACGAGGCGCATGTCGAAGTCCTCGCCGCCGAGGAACGTGTCGCCGTTCGTCGACTTCACCTCGAACACGCCGTCACCGATCTCGAGGATCGACACGTCGAACGTGCCGCCGCCGAGGTCGTAGACCGCGATCGTCTTGGCGTCCTTCTTCTTGTCGAGGCCGTAGGCGAGCGCTGCCGCCGTCGGTTCGTTGATGATGCGCAGAACCTCTAGTCCGGCGATCTTGCCGGCGTCCTTCGTCGCCTGACGCTGGGCGTCGTTGAAGTAGGCGGGGACGGTGATGACAGCCTGCGTGACCGGCTGGCCGAGATAGGCCTCGGCCGTCTCCTTCATCTTCTGCAGGATGAAGGCTGAAACCTGCGAGGGGGAATACGGCTTGCCGTTCGCCTCGACCCAGGCGTCGCCGTTGGCGCCGCTCACGATGTTGTAGGGAACGAGCTTCTTGTCCTTCTCGACCATGGGGTCGGAGAAGCGGCGGCCGATGAGGCGCTTGATCGCGAACAGCGTGTTCGAGGGGTTGGTTACTGCCTGGCGCTTGGCCGGCAGGCCGACGAGACGTTCGCCGTCGTCGGTAAAGGCCACAATCGAGGGGGTCGTGTTCACGCCCTCGGCGTTGGCGATGACTTTGGGCGTGCCGCCTTCCATGACGGCGACGCATGAGTTGGTTGTCCCGAGATCGATCCCGATGACTTTGGCCATTTTCTTCTCAATCCTCTCGTTGCGGCAAACCGGCCGGGTCCGCTACGGCACCCGATAGTGCTTGAAACCCGCGGGGGTCGGCAGCTCCGGTTCCCTGGAGTTGGTGATTTGGCTCACCGGTATATAGGAGTGCGCCGGAGGCCCTGCAACGCCCGCGGCCCACACCCTTGTGACAATTTTGCACTGCCAGATTGCATGAGGCTTATGCCCTTTCCGACGGGCCTGGCGCAGCGTCGTCGTCGGCATTGTCATTACCGGCTTCGGGCGCATCGACCGTTGCCTCTGCACCCTGCGTCGTCGCGGCCCTGTCGACCTTGGGGCCGCCCTTGGCGACGACGACGGAGGCCGGGCGCAGAACCCGATCACCGATCATGTAGCCGGCCTCGAACACGCGCACGACCGTGCCGTTCGGCACGCTCGGATCCTGGTGCTCCATGACGGCCTGATGCTGGTGGGGATCGAAGGGCGCGCCCTCCGCGGCGATGCGCTTGATGCCGTAACGCTCGAGCACGCCGGCAAGCCCGCGCTCGGTCACGGTCACGCCGTCGAGGAGGCCCTTGAGGACCGGATCGGAGGTGTCGGTCGGCACCGCGGCCAGCGCCCGCTCGAGGTTGTCGGCGACCGACAGCATGTCGCGCGCGAACTTGGATACGGCATACTTCTGCGTGTCGGCGCGCTCGCGCTCGGCGCGCTTGCGGATGTTGTCCATCTCGGCATAGCCGCGCAGCACCTGGTCCTTGAGATCGCGGACCTCGGTCTGCAGGGCCTGAAGCTGCGACGTCTCCGACGGCTGGCCGGCCGTCTCGGCGCCTTCGCCCGCCTGTTGGCGATATTCGGCAGCGGCTGCATCGCGCTGGGCTGTCGTGGCGCCCGGGCCGTTCAAGTCAGGCTCCGGCGCCCCGGTGCCATGCCCCGGCGCCTGGGGGTCGTGGGTCTGGTTGCTCATGTGTCCTCGTGCTCGTCCGCATCGATGGCGCGACAAGATGTTCGACAGGCCGCCGGGTCCGAGCGTCCGGCGGGCGGTCGCGCCCGACCCTCGCATATCATGACCCGGGGCCCCAAAATCAAGTCAAAGTGCGGCTGATCAGGCGTGCAGTGTAGTCGACCATCGGGATGATCCGCGCATAATTGAGGCGCGTCGGGCCGATCACGCCGAGCACGCCGACGATCTGGCGCGAGGAATCGCGGAAGGGCGAGACGATCAGCGACGATCCCGAGAGCGAGAAGAGCTGGTTCTCCGAGCCGATGAAGATATGGACGCCGTCACCCTTTTCGGCGAGGCCGAGGAGCTGGATGAGCTCGCGCTTCGCCTCGAGGTCGTCGAAGAGCTGGCGAATGCGCTCGAGATCCTCGATGGCTGTCAGGTCCTTGAGCAGATTTCCCTGCCCGCGCACGATGAGGCTCTTGCGGTCGTCGCCGGAGCCCGACCACGTTGCAAGCCCCGCCTCGATGACCTTCTTCGTCAGCGAATCGAGCTCGGCCTTGGCGGAAGCGAGCTGCCGCTCGATGGTCGCCCGGGCCTCGCCGAGGTTTAGGCCGCGGATGTGAGCATTGAGATAGTTC
Organism: Pseudomonadota bacterium; assembly: GCA_023387235.1. Taxonomy (GTDB): domain Bacteria; phylum Pseudomonadota; class Alphaproteobacteria; order Rhizobiales; family Hyphomicrobiaceae. The sequence goes on along the minus strand of JAEWIJ010000097.1, from coordinate 6,768 downwards.
GTCGCCTCGATGAGCGCCGAAGGCGGCAGCCCGCGTGGAATATTGATCACGCGGTTCTCGACGGACTGATCCTCGCCGACGAGGACGACGAGGGCCTTGCCCGGCTCGAGCGGCACGAACTCGATGTGCTTGAGATGACCGTCACGCTTCTCGCTGATGACGAGACCGGCGCAATGCGAGAGGCCGGAGATCATGTCGCCGGCTTCGGCCAGGACCTGATCGACGGAGCGCTGCTGCTTCACCTTGATCTGGGACTCGATGCGGCGGCGTTCCTCGTCCGTCAGATTGCCGACTTCGAGCAGCCCGTCGACGAAGAGGCGGAGACCGGTCTGCGTCGGCAAGCGTCCGGCGGATGTGTGCGGCGCATAGATGAGGCCGAGGTGCTCGAGGTCCGACATCACGTTGCGCACGGATGCGGGCGATAGCGTCATGGGCAGGTGACGCGAGAGGCTGCGCGAGCCGACGGGCTCGCCGGTCGCCAGATAAGATTCGACGATGCGGCGGAAGATTTCGCGCGTGCGCTCGTTGAGCTGGATGAGCCCGGTCGCAGGCTCCTTCATGGGATGGTCCAATCCTCACCTCCAGGGCGCAGTCCGCAGCATGTTAGAAATGCCCCGATCGTTCGTCAAACTGGTGCGGCGTCGCCTGATTTCAATGCCTTGCGGAGCGCCGGGACGCGCCTATGCTCGCACTAATGCTAGTGCAACGAACATGTGCGCCAGTGGACAGCCAAGGAGGCCCACCATGAGCCAGCTCCCTGATCACGACCCCATCCCGGGCGACGCCCATTCGTGCGACGCCATCGAGCATGTCATCGTGCCGCGCGCCCGCGACATCGGCGGGTTCGAGGTGCGCCGCGCGCTCCCCTCGGCCAAGAAGCAGATGGTCGGACCGTTCATTTTCTTCGACCAGATGGGACCGGCGGAGTTCCTGCTCGGCGCCGGCATGGATGTGCGCCCGCACCCCCATATCGGCCTCGCGACGGTGACCTATCTCTTCCAGGGCGAGATCTGGCATCGCGACAGTCTCGGTACGTCCCTGCCGATCAAGCCCGGCGAGCTGAACCTGATGTCCGCCGGTTCCGGCATCGTTCATTCGGAGCGCACGAGCCCCGAGGTGCGCGCCAAGCCGCACGACCTCTTCGGCATTCAGGCCTGGGCGGCGCTGCCGAAGTCGCATGAGGAGGTCGTCGCGACGTTCGCCCATCATGGCACCGACGAGCTGCCGCGCATCACCGGTGAAGGCAAGCGCGTGCGGCTCGTCATGGGCGAGCTTTATGGCCAGCGCTCGCCTGTCGAGTTTCCGCATCCGAGCTTCTATGCGGAGGCCGTACTGGCGCCCGGCGCGGTGCTGCCGCTCGATCCGGCCTACGACGAGCGGGCGGTTTATCTCGTTTCGGGCGAGATCGACATCGCGGGCGATCGCTTCGAGCCCGGGCGCCTTCTCGTGTTCCGGCCCGGCGACCGCATCTCGATCCTCGCCTTGAGTCACGCGCGGCTCATGCTGCTCGGCGGCGAGCCCATGGATGGTCCGCGGCATATCTGGTGGAACTTCGTGTCATCGTCACAGGACCGCATCAACGCGGCGAAGGCGGATTGGAAAGCCAAGCGCTTTGGCGCCGTGCCGGGCGATGCGGCGGAGTTCATTCCGCTGCCGGAGTGAGCGAGGATTGGGAACGGCGGCTGCGCTCGGGTGTTCAGCAGGCACGTGGAAGCTTGCGAACGAACACCCGCAGCGTGGAGCAGCCGGCGTGAATTGCCATTTCCAATCTGGACCGATATTGCGCGCGGTGTCGCGTGTGCCTGATTTTTGGCCCCGCACGTGGCATGGGGCGAAGGATCCGGTGCCAAAACCCAATCCGCCGCCACCGCTGCCGCCGTCGATCGATCCCTCGCGTCCCGACGACAATCCGCCGCCACCGCCGCCGATTCCCGTTCCCGATCTGCCGCCACCCGGCAGACCGCCGCCGACCGATCCCGATCCGACGCGTTGAGGATCAGTACGCCGAAGCCGTCTCGCCGACGCCATCGCGCTGGTAGAGGTCGCGACGGAACTGAATGACGCCATCCTCGGTCGCCCAGGCGGTCATATAGACGAAGTAGAGCGGCATCGGCTTCTTCAGACGGACGTCCAGGCGCTCGCCCGACTTCTTCATGGCGAGCACGCGCTCCTTGTCCCAGCCCTGGTCTTCCATGAGCCACGTCGCGAGCTGCTCGATGCCTTGCACGCGCACGCAGCCCGAGCTTGCGGCACGGAAGTTGCGGCCGAACATGCGGTCCGACGGCGTGTCGTGCATGTAGACCGAGTAGCTGTTGTGGAAGTTGATCTTCACGAAGCCCAGCGGATTCTCGGGGCCCGGCTTCTGGCGGTACGTGAGGCCGGCCGTCGCCGGGCTGCTCCAGTTGATCTTCGTGCTGTCGAGCTTCTTGCCGTCACCGCCGTACGCGTCGATGCCGAACTTGGCGAGGATGTCCTGGTTCTTCTTCGCCATCGCGCGGCCGTTCGGGATGAGATCCTTCTGGATCACGGTCGGCGGCAGATGCCAGATGGGATTGAAGTTCAGCTCGTGGATGTGCGAGCGCAGGATCGGCGTCTGGCGGTCCGTCTTGCCGACGACGCCGGCGTGACGCGAGACGACCTTGTCGTTCTCGACGGCTTCGATCTGCGCGGCCGGAATGTTGACGACGATGTAGCGCTTGGGCAGCGAGCGCGTCATCTCGGTGAGACGGCTCAAGTTCGTCTTGAGCTGGCGCAGGCGCGCCGCCGCCGAGACGTTGAGCGCCGCGACCGTGCGCTTGTCGACGATGCCGGTCGGCGTCAGGCCGTTCGAAGCCTGGAAGCGGCGCACGGCACGGTCGACGGAGCCATCGAAGAAGGAGGTGCCGAAGTCGTCGTTGTCGCGCAGATCGCCCGACATGGCGAGGCGCTGGCGGAGGAGCATGACGCCGGTGCCGCTGTCGCCCGGCTGCAGTTGCGTTTCGGCAAGCGGCTGCCAGCCGCCGCGCGCCACGATATCGGTGTAGCGCTTGATGGCCTCTTTCAATGCCGCGATGTTCTCCGGCGAGAGCGTGGGAAAGCCCTTCGGCGGGTTCGCTTCCCACTGTCGTGCGAACGAATGGTCATAGGCCGGCGGCTGCGTGTAGCTGCTCGCGTAGGCGCCGTTGGTCCAGGCGCTGTTGACCCAGCTATTGCCTTCCGAAGCGCTGGCCGGGCCCAGCGGCACCGTCAGCGTGAGGGCAAGCGCAAGCGCGCACCTACCCCGACGCGCGCGCGACCCCTCGGTGGCATCTTCCCGCATGGCTACGATCATCTGAGTGTCCGCATCTTCTGGTTTTGAACACAAACAAGCACCAGCGAAGATCGTGGCCTGATCCCCGCTTTATATTTCGTCAACGCCGATCCTAAATGGACGGTGGCACCATCGAACCCATGGCGAGCCTTCTCAAAGGCTTGCCGCAATGTCGCCACATGTTGTTATTGCTGCAGTCCGCTCGAAATTGGAAGGCCTTACGGCCGCATCGCGGTCGCTTGCCGGCGATCTGATGCAAACGAGTAACGCCGGTTTGCCCCCGGCCTCGTGGGCCTGCAGCGTGGCGCTGCCGGGCGATTCCAGCTACATGAGGCACGAGAGGCGGAACAGCATCAGTGGAGCGGGAAACCGGGTTCATGCAACAATCCACGAGAAGGGTCGCCGTCGTCGGCGGCATGCGCATTCCCTTCTGCCGCTCCAATACGCTCTATGCCGACCTCGGCAATCTCGACATGCTGACGGCGGCGCTGAGCGGCCTCGTCGATCGCTTCGGCCTTGCCGGCGTGCATGTCGACGAGGTGGTCGGCGGCTCGGTCGTCTCGCACTCGCGGGACTGGAATATCGCGCGAGAAGCCGTGCTCGGGACGAAGCTCGCGCCGACCACGCCGGGGACGACGCTCATCCAGGCCTGCGGCACCGGCCTCCAGGCCGCCATGGGTCTTGCCGCCAAGATCGCGATCGGCGAGATCGAGTCGGGCATCGCCTGCGGCTCCGATACGACCTCCGATGCGCCGATCGTGGTCTCGAAGCCGCTCGCCAAGCGGCTCGTCGCCGTGCAGAACGCGCGCTCGTTCAAGGATAAGCTCGCGGCCTTCAAGGGCTTTCGCCCGGGTGAGCTCATGCCGTTGCCGCCCTCCGTCTCCGAACCGCGGACGGGGCTCTCCATGGGCCAGCACTGCGAGCTGATGGCGCAGCACTGGAAGATCTCGCGCCAGGACCAGGACCAGCTCGCCTACGAAAGCCACATCAAGGCCGCGGAAGCCTACCGCACGGGCTACTTCGACGATCTCATCGTGCCGCACGCTGGCGTGTTCCGGGACAACAACCTTCGACCGGACATCAGCATCGAGCGTCTCGCTTCGCTGAAGACGGCGTTCGACAAGTCCGAGCGGGCGACGCTCACGGCCGGCAACTCGACGCCGCTTACGGACGGTGCCTCCGCGGTGCTGCTCGCTTCGGAGGATTGGGCGCGCGCGCGCGGCCTGCCGATCCTCGCGTACTTCGCAGCGGCCCAGACGGCGGCCGTCGATTTCGTCGCCGGCGAAGGTTTGCTCATGGCGCCGACGATCGCCGTCTCGCGCCTGCTCGACCGCACCGGCATCGCGCTTCAGGATTTCGATTTCTACGAGATCCATGAGGCATTCGCGGCGCAGGTGCTCTGCACGCTGAGGGCGTGGGAGGATCCGGCCTACTGCAAGGAGCGGCTCGGGAAGGACGCGCCGCTCGGCCCGATCGATCGCACGAAGATGAATGTGAAAGGCTCATCGCTCGCCGTCGGGCATCCTTTCGCGGCGACGGGCGGACGCATCGCGGCGCTGCTGGCCAAGCTGCTCGGCGAGAAGGGCGGGCGCGGTCTCATCTCGATCTGCACGGCCGGCGGCATGGGCGTGGCCGCGATCATGGAGAGCGCGCGCACCTGAGCGAGGGCGCGATCCCCCAAAAACGACGGGCGCCGGCATTCTCTGCCGACGCCCGACTGCATTCCTGAGCCGCGCTCGTTACTGCTTTGGTTTGTCGTACGCTTCCTTGGCCTTGTCGTAGGCCTCCTTGGTGGCCTCCTTGGCCTTCTCGTAAGCTTCCTTGGCGGCCTCGGACGCCTGATCGATGGTCGGCTTCGCGGTCTCCATGCTCCGGTCGGTGATCTCGCGCGCCTTCTCGGTCGCGCGCTCGAGGAGCGTCTTCGCCGGGGTCTTGCGCTCATAGGCCGGCAGCGCCGCGATCACCTCTTTCGTCAGCTCGGGAATGGTGATCTTGCCATCCGGACCGAAGCGCAGGGCCGAGAGACGCACGCCGAGGCGTTTCTCGCCCGCGCCGAGAAAGCCGCCGGTGCCAATCACGACACCTTCGACCCGCAGGTCGGAGCTCATGATAAGATCCTCGATATCAGCGATGATCTTGCCATCCGGACCATAGATCTTGGCGCCGATGAGATTGTCGCTCGAGAGGACCTGACCTTCGGTCTGGCCGCGGAAGAACATGCCGCGCGGAATGGGCACCTCGGCTGTCGGGCTGGCCGGTGGTGAGGCCGGCGGCGTCGGCTGTTGCGCGAGCGCCGGAGCGGCGACCGCGAGAGCAGTGGCTGCAGCAAGGGCAAGGGAGAGGCGTCGCATCTGATAATGTCCTTCTTCGACAGCAGAGGCCCGCATCAGGGCGCTCATCGGCCCGCTCGCGGAGGTGCGAGCGGATAGCCGCTATTTGGTGAAACCGGAAAGTTTCAACAACGCCGCCAATGCAAATAAGTTCCTGCCGGATAAGCGGAATAGGCCACAATATCGCCGGGATTCAACACCTGCCGCGCGCCGCGATTCGGAACTCAGCCCTTGGCCAGACGCTCCGCCGCGGCAAGCACCTCCTCGGCGTGACCGGGCACCTTGACCTTGCGCCAGACTTCCGCGATGCGCCCCTTGCCATCGATGAGGAAGGTCGCGCGCTCGACGCCCATGAACTTGCGGCCATACATGGACTTCTCGACCCACACGCCGAACCGCTCGGCGACGGCGTGATCCTCGTCGGCGGCGAGGCGGACGTCGAGCTCATGCTTCTCGCGAAACTTCTGATGCCTCTTCACGCTGTCGGGCGAGATGCCGACAACCGTGACGCCGGCGGCCTCGAATTTGCGGGCGAGACGCGTGAAGTCCTTGGCCTCGGTCGTGCAGCCGGTGGTGTCGTCCTTCGGGTAAAAGTAGATGACCGCCGGCCGGCCCGCGAAATCTGCCGGGCTGAGGCTCTGGCCGTCGTCCGTCGGCAGCTTGAAGGCGGGGATCTTGGCGCCTTTTGCGACCGGGGCTGTGGTCATCGGGGATAAGCCTTCCTTCGGTCGTCTTCCTGCATCGATGCTGAGCCAGAACGTACGGCTCGCCGGCAAGCGGCATTAAGTCATCTGGTACCGAATCATGCTGAGCTTGCCAACGGTTGCAGAACAGTCGCACCGAAGATGTGGATGCGGGTCAAGCAATTGGCACGACGCAATAAAGACGCATTGCTGGGCGAACAGTCCGGAAGACGACCCGGGGGGCAAAACCGAAGTGCTGGGTCAGGTTTCGAGCTCCTGCCGACTGCCGTCACGTGAAAGGCAGTGGGTCGGACCGTTGGGATGCGTGACCGGTCAACGGGTTAGAGCCCTAGGGGGTAGGGGAAGTCGGCGATGCATGGCCACATTGGCCAAGCGAGCGGAGTTAGCGATGGTGCGCCCGGTCCGGCAGCGGCACCGGTTGCGGCGCCCGATGCGATTCGTCCGC